>NZ_AICU01000076.1:0-51441 GCF_000257865.1 Streptococcus mitis SK575
AATGAAAATCAAAGAGCAAACTAGGAAGCTAGCCGCAGGCTGCTCAAAACACTGTTTTGAGGTTGCAGATAGAGCTGACGTGGTTTGAAGAGATTTTCGAAGAGTATGAGGACAGCAAAAAGACTGCACGGTTGATGCAGCCTTTTCTTTTTATTTGAGATAGCGTTGAAGAAATTCTTTTGTACGGTCTTCTTTAGGATTGGTGAAGAGGTCTTCTGGTTTGCCTTCTTCAGCGATTACACCCTTATCCATAAAGATAACACGGTGAGAGACATCACGGGCGAATTCCATTTCGTGGGTTACGACAATCATAGTCAAGCCTTCCTGAGCCAGATCTTGCATGATTTTGAGGACTTCTCCAACCATTTCTGGATCGAGAGCTGATGTTGGTTCATCAAAGAGAATAGCGTCCGGATTCATTGAAAGGGCACGAGCGATGGCCACACGTTGTTTTTGACCACCTGAGAGTTGTTTTGGTTTCGCTTGCCAGTAGCGTTCTCCCATGCCGACTTTTTCCAAGTTTTCTTTGGCAATCTTTTCAGCTTCTGTACGTTCGCGTTTAAGGACAGTCGTCTGAGCGACGATTGTATTTTCAAGAACGTTGAGATTTTCAAAGAGGTTAAAGGATTGGAACACCATTCCCAACTTTTCACGGTATTGCGTGAGGTCATAGCCTTTTTCGAGGACGTTTTGTCCATGATAAAGGATTTGTCCATCAGTTGGCGTTTCAAGTAGGTTAATAGAGCGTAGGAAGGTTGATTTTCCGCTTCCAGAGCTTCCGATGATAGAGATGACCTCTCCCTTGTGGACAGTGAGAGAAATGTCTTTTAGCACTTCGTTTTGTCCATAGGATTTTTTGAGGTGTTTAATTTCAAGGATTGCTTGTGTCATTATTTCAAATCCTCCGTTTGCATTTGGTTAGCACCTGTAGTATAGGTATCCATGTCCATGCGGCGTTCGATGAAGCGTAGGATACGTGTTACGGTGAAGGTGAGGACAAAGTAAATCACGGCGATGATTGTAAATGTCTGGAAGTATTGATAGGTTTGCGTCGCCACGGTATTTCCTGAGAAATAAAGTTCGACAACAGAGATAACGTTCAATACAGATGTATCTTTGATATTGATGACAAATTCATTACCAGTTGCTGGTAGGATATTGCGGACTACCTGAGGTAGGACAATCTTACGCATGGTTTGGTTATGAGTCATACCAAGAGCAGTCGCAGCTTCAAATTGTCCCTTGTCAACTGCTAGGATACCACCACGGACGATTTCAGTCATGTAGGCACCGGTATTGATTGAAACGATGAAGATAGCAGCTAGTGTACGGTCAAGGTTGATACCGAAAGCTTGGGCAGTTCCATAGTAGATAACCATCGATTGAACAATCATTGGTGTGCCACGGAAAATTTCAATGTAGACGTTGAGGATCCAGCCAACTAGTTTTTGTAGGCCGTAAATGACTTTGTTTTCAGAGAGAGGAGCAGTACGGAAAACACCAATGGCAAGACCGATAATGAGACCTATGATGGTTCCGACGATAGAGATTAAAAGAGTGATACCAGCACCACGCAAGAGTTGTTGCCAGTTTTCAGAAAGAATTTTAGCAACTTGGCTAAAGAAACTACTACTAGTCTCTTCAGTTGTTGTAGCTTCGGCAGGTTGTTCCTTGATCATACGATCCATCAAGGCAACTTGGTCGTCTTTTGAAATGGTTTCAATGCTGGCATTGATTTGGCTAATACGATTGTCATCTTTACGAAGCCCAATGGCGATAGCTGTATCTTCTTCCCCAGTCTTGAAACCTGGTTCTACTTGGACCATCTTAAACTTAGAGTTCGCAGCTTCAGCGGTCAGTGCTTCTGGGCGTTCAGAAACATAGGCATCGATGACACCAGCCTCAAGAGCTTGGCGCATTTGAGCGAAGTCTCCCATGGCAGTTTCTTTTTTAGCACCTGAGATTTGTGCAATCAAGTCGTAGAGGTAGACACCTTGTTGAGAAGTGATTTTCGCACCATTAAAGTCATCCAAAGATTTTGCGTTTGCATAAGTAGAATCTTTTTTGACAAGCAAAACTGGTTCGCTAGTGTAGTAACTGCTCGAAAAGGCAATTTCTTGTTTGCGCTCAGCAGTAGGACTCATACCTGCGATAATCATGTCAATCTTACCAGAAGTAAGGGCAGGGACTAGACCTTCCCACTTGGTTTTAACAACCAAAGGTTCTTTACCTAAGTCCTTAGCGATTTTCTTGGCGATTTGAACATCGTATCCGTTAGCATACTGGTTAGTCCCATCGATTTTGACAGCTCCGTTGCTATCATCATCCTGAGTCCAGTTAAAGGGAGCATATGCCGCTTCCATCCCGATGCGTAAATATTCATCGGCTTGAGCAACATTGACAAGTCCTAGCATCAGCAAGAGACTTGTGAAAATAGATAAGTATATTTTTCTCATGATTTCTCCTATTTCTAATCTATTAAAAAATAACTGTCTCCTATTTTATCGAAAAAAACTCTATTTTTCAATATAGGTAAGCCCTTACTTATGAAAAAATGATATAATGATAGCAAAGATAAAAAGGGGGCTTGTTTGATGAAAAAAACTTTTTTCTTACTGTTGTTAGGCTTGTTTTGCCTTCTGCCACTCTCTGTTTTTGCCATTGATTTCAAGATAAACTCCTACCAAGGGGATTTGTATATTCATGCAGACAATACGGCAGAATTTAGACAAAAGATAGTTTATCAGTTTGAGGAGGACTTTAAGGGCCAAATCGTGGGACTTGGACGTGCTGGCAAGATGCCTAGCGGATTTGACATAGATTCTCATCCAAAGGTTCAGGCTGCGAAAAACGGTGCTGAACTAGCAGATGTTACTAGCGAAGTGATAGAAGGAGCAGATGGTTATACTGTTAAAGTTTATAATCCAGGTCAAGATGGCGACACAGTTGAAGTTGACCTTATCTGGAACTTAAAGAATTTGCTTTTCCTTTATGATGACATCGCTGAATTAAATTGGCAACCTTTAACAGATAGTTCAGGGACTATTGGAAAGTTTGAATTTCATGTAAGGGGAGACATGGGGGCAGAAAAACTCTTTTTCCATACAGGGAAACTTTTTAGAGAGGGAACGATTGAAAAGAGTAACCTTGATTATACTATCCGTTTAGACAATCTTCCACCTAAGCGTGGAGTTGAATTGCATGCCTACTGGCCTCGGACCGATTTTGCTAATGCTAGGGATCAGGGATTGAAAGGGAATCGTTTAGAAGAGTTTAATAAGATAGAAGACTCGATTGTTAAAGAAAAAGAGCAAAGTAAACAACTCGTTACGTGGGTGTTTCCTTCGATACTTTCCATCTCCTTGTTATTGAGTATTTGCTTTTATTTTATTTATAGAAGAAAGACCACTCCTTCCGTCAAATATGCCAAAAATCATCGTATCTATGAACCACCAATGGAATTAGAGCCTATGGTTTTATCAGAAGCAGTCTATTCGACCTCCTTGGAGGAAGTGAGTCCTCTAACAAAAGGAGCAGGTAAATTTACCTTTGATCAACTTATTCAAGCTACCTTGCTAGATGTGATAGACCGTGGAAATGTCTCTATCATTTCAGAAGGAGATGCAGTTGGTTTGAGGCTAGTAAAAGAAGATGGTTTGTCAAGCTTTGAGAAAGACTGTCTAAATCTGGCTTTTTCAGGCAAAAAAGAAGAAACTCTTTCCAATTTGTTTGCGGATTACAAGGTATCTGATAGTCTTTATCGTAGAGCAAAAGTCTCTGATGAAAAACGGATTCAAGCAAGAGGGCTTCAACTCAAATCTTCTTTTGAAGAAGTATTGAAAGAGATGCAAGAAGGAGTGAGAAATCGGGTTACTATCTGGGGGCTCCCAGATTATTATCGTCCTTTAACTGGTGGGGAAAAGGCCTTGCAAGTGGGTATGGGTGCCTTGACTATCCTGCCCCTATTTATCGGATTTGGTTTGTTCTTGTACAGTTTGGATGTTTATGGCTATCTTTACCTCCCCTTGCCAATACTTGGTTTTCTAGGTTTGGTTTTGGCTGTTTTCTATTATTGGAAGCTTCGATTAGATAATCGTGATGGTGTCCTAAATGAAGCAGGAGCAGAAGTCTACTATCTCTGGACCAGTTTTGAAAATATGTTGCGGGAGATTGCACGATTGGATCAGGCTGAACTGGAAAGTATTGTGGTCTGGAATCGCCTCTTGGTCTATGCGACCTTATTTGGCTATGCGGACAAGGTTAGTCATTTGATGAAGGTCCATCAGATTCAAGTGGAAAATCCAGATATCAATCTCTATGTAGCTTATGGCTGGCATAGTATGTTTTATCATTCAAGCGCGCAAATGAGCCATTATGCTAGTGTCGCAAATACAGCAAGTACCTACTCCGTATCTTCTGGAAGTGGAAGTTCTGGCGGTGGTTTCTCTGGAGGCGGAGGTGGTGGAAGTATCGGTGCCTTTTAAAGAGAACTGCCATAGACTGAAAAAATATGCTATAATGGAAGATAGAAAAAGGAGTAATCTATGTATCTTATTGAAATTTTAAAATCTATCTTCTTCGGGATTGTTGAAGGAATTACGGAATGGTTGCCGATTTCCAGTACAGGTCACTTGATTTTAGCAGAGGAATTTATCCAATACCAAAATCAGAATGAATCCTTTATGTCCATGTTTAATGTCGTGATTCAGCTTGGTGCTATTTTAGCAGTCATGGTCATTTACTTTAACAAGCTCAATCCATTCAAACCGACTAAGGATAAGCAGGAAGTTCGTAAGACTTGGAGACTATGGTTGAAGGTCTTGATTGCTACTTTGCCTTTACTTGCTGTCTTTAAATTTGATGATTGGTTTGATACTCACTTCCATAATATGGTTTCAGTTGCTCTTATGTTGATTATCTATGGGATTGCCTTTATCTATTTGGAAAAGCGCAATAAAGCGCGTGCTATCGAGCCAAGTGTAACAGAGTTGGACAAGCTTCCTTATACGACCGCTTTCTATATCGGACTCTTCCAAGTTCTTGCCCTTTTACCAGGGACTAGCCGTTCAGGTGCAACGATTGTAGGTGGTTTGTTAAATGGAACCAGTCGTTCTGTTGTGACAGAATTTACCTTCTATCTTGGAATTCCTGTTATGTTCGGAGCCAGTGCCTTAAAGATTTTCAAATTTATAAAAGCAGGACAGCTCTTGAGCTTTGGGCAATTATTCTTGCTCTTGGTTGCGATGGGAGTAGCTTTTGCAGTTAGTATGGTGGCTATTCGTTTCTTGACCAGTTATGTGAAAAAACACGACTTTACCCTTTTTGGTAAATACCGTATCGTGCTTGGTAGTGTTTTGCTACTTTACAGTTTTGTCCGTTTATTTGTATAAGAAAAACCTTGAAGGGTCCAGGCTCTTCAAGGTTTTAAAATCCAGTCAAGGTAATCCCCAATAGGCGGACACCTCTTTCTTTCTCGCTTAATTCTTCATAGAGTTGCAGGGCTATTTGGCCTATCTGACTAGCATCCTGTGTTTTTTGAGAAAGACTTTTTCGTTTAGTAAGAGTTGAAAAGTCCTCGTAGCGGATTTTCAGAATGACAATTTTTCCAGATTTTTCTTGTTGATTGAGATTGAGAGCGACTCGTTCTGATAGGAGAGTCAGCTCTTTTTTGATGTCTTCCTCGGCACGGAGAATCTTCCCGTAGGTTTTCTCCTTCCCGATTGATTTACGGATGCGATTGGATTTGACGGGGGAATTGTGAATACCACGAGCCTTTCGATACAGGTCATAGCCCAGTCTGCCAAAACGGTCTATTAGGGTCGCTTCAGGAACTTCAAGTAGATCAGCGCCAGTAAAAATGCCCATTTGATGAAGACGTTCCACCGTCTTTTTTCCTACTCCATGAAACTTGGAAATATCCATTTGTTTTAGAAAATCCTCAGCTTGGTCAGGTAGAATCACTGTCATACCATGTGGTTTTTGATAATCACTGGCCATTTTAGCTAAGAATTTGTTGTAGGAAACACCGGCAGAAGCAGTTAGATGAAGTTCTTGCCAGATATCCTCTTGAATGAGGCGAGCGATTTTGACCGCTGACTTAATCCCGAGTTTATTTTCTGTTACATCCAAATAGGCTTCGTCAATGCTCATGGGTTCAATCAAATCTGTATAGCGCTTAAAAATAGCTCGAATCTGGAGGCCCACAGACTTATATTTCTCATAATTTCCTGATATAAAGACGGCCTGGGGACATCGTTCATAAGCTTCCTTGGAACTCATAGCAGAATGGACACCAAAAGCTCGCGCCTCATAGCTACAGGTAGAAACGACTCCCCGCCCACCTGTTTGCCGAGGGTCACTTCCGATAATGACAGGTTTTCCTCTTAGTTTAGGATTATCCCTGATTTCTACCGCAGCAAAAAAGGCATCCATGTCAATATGGATGATTTTTCTTGACAAATCATTTAACAAAGGAAAAATCAACATGCATAGCTCCTTTTACTGCTTATTTTCTTTTATTATACCCTTTTTTCTGAAAAAAAGAAAAAAGGGTATAATTTTTTCAAAAATATAATACAGTTTAGAGAAAAATATAGACTGTTTTAGAAAAGAAAGTGTAAAAATAGGGATTTATCACTTGTTGAAAACGATTACTGTATGGTATACTTGTCTCATGAATGTAACAGATGGTTGTTACTAGAAAGAAAAAAGAGGACATTAACATGGTTGTTAAGACAGTTGTTGAAGCACAAGATATTTTTGACAAAGCTTGGGAAGGCTTCAAAGGAGTAGATTGGAAAGAAAAAGCAAGTGTATCACGCTTCGTACAAGCTAACTACACACCTTACGATGGAGACGAAAGCTTCCTTGCTGGACCAACAGAACGTTCACTTCACATCAAAAAAATTGTAGAAGAAACTAAGGCTCACTACGAAGAAACTCGTTTCCCAATGGACACTCGTCCAACATCTATCGCTGACATCCCAGCAGGATTTATCGATAAAGAAAACGAAGTTATCTTTGGTATCCAAAATGATGAACTCTTCAAATTGAACTTCATGCCAAAAGGTGGTATCCGTATGGCTGAAACTACTTTGAAAGAAAATGGATACGAACCAGACCCAGCTGTTCACGAAATCTTCACTAAATATGTAACAACAGTTAACGACGGTATTTTCCGTGCCTACACTTCAAATATCCGTCGCGCTCGTCACGCACACACTGTAACTGGTCTTCCAGATGCATACTCACGCGGACGTATCATCGGTGTTTACGCACGTCTTGCTCTTTACGGTGCAGACTACTTGATGCAAGAAAAAGTAAACGACTGGAATGCAATCGAAGAAATCGATGAAGAAACAATCCGTCTTCGTGAAGAAATCAATCTTCAATACCAAGCATTGCAACAAGTTGTTCGCTTGGGTGACCTTTACGGAGTTGATGTTCGCAAACCAGCGATGAACGTTAAAGAAGCAATCCAATGGGTTAACATCGCCTTCATGGCTGTCTGCCGTGTTATCAACGGTGCTGCTACATCTCTAGGACGTGTGCCAATTGTACTTGACATCTTTGCAGAACGTGACCTTGCTCGTGGTACATTTACTGAATCAGAAATCCAAGAATTTGTTGATGATTTCGTTATGAAACTTCGTACAGTTAAATTTGCTCGTACAAAAGCTTACGACCAATTGTACTCAGGTGACCCAACTTTCATCACAACTTCTATGGCTGGTATGGGTAACGACGGTCGTCACCGTGTTACTAAGATGGACTACCGTTTCTTGAATACTCTTGACAATATCGGTAACTCTCCAGAACCAAACTTGACAGTTCTTTGGACTGACAAATTGCCATACAACTTCCGTCGCTACTGTATGCACATGAGCCACAAACACTCTTCTATCCAATACGAAGGTGTAACAACAATGGCTAAAGACGGATATGGTGAAATGAGCTGTATCTCATGCTGTGTGTCTCCACTTGACCCAGAAAATGAAGAACAACGCCACAACATCCAGTACTTCGGTGCGCGTGTAAACGTATTGAAAGCCCTTCTTACTGGTTTGAACGGTGGTTATGACGATGTTCACAAAGACTACAAAGTATTTGACATCGAACCAATTCGTGACGAAGTTCTTGAATTTGAATCAGTTAAAGAAAACTTTGAAAAATCTCTTGACTGGTTGACTGACACTTACGTAGATGCTTTGAACATCATCCACTACATGACTGATAAGTACAACTACGAAGCTGTTCAAATGGCCTTCTTGCCAACTAAACAACGTGCAAACATGGGATTCGGTATCTGTGGATTTGCTAACACTGTTGATACATTGTCAGCTATCAAGTACGCTACAGTTAAACCAATTCGTGACGAAAATGGCTACATCTACGATTACGAAACAATCGGTGAATACCCACGTTGGGGTGAAGATGACCCACGTTCAAACGAATTGGCAGAATGGTTGATCGAAGCTTACACAACTCGTCTACGTAGCCACAAACTTTACAAAGACGCTGAAGCTACAGTATCACTTTTGACAATCACATCTAACGTTGCTTACTCTAAACAAACTGGTAACTCACCAGTCCACAAAGGTGTATACCTCAACGAAGATGGTTCTGTGAACTTGTCTAAACTTGAATTCTTCTCACCAGGTGCTAACCCATCTAACAAAGCTAAAGGTGGATGGTTGCAAAACTTGAACTCACTTTCTAGCCTTGACTTTAGTTATGCAGCTGACGGTATCTCATTGACTACACAAGTATCACCTCGCGCTCTTGGTAAGACCCGTGACGAACAAGTTGATAACTTGGTAACAATCCTTGATGGTTACTTCGAAAACGGTGGACAACACGTCAACTTGAACGTTATGGACTTGAACGATGTTTACGAAAAGATCATGTCAGGTGAAGACGTTATCGTACGTATCTCTGGATACTGTGTAAACACTAAATACCTCACTCCAGAACAAAAAGCTGAGTTAACTCAACGTGTCTTCCACGAAGTTCTTTCAATGGATGATGCCTTGGATGCATTGAGCTAATCAAGTTCTTGAATAATGAAATAAGTAACCCTCGGTCAGTCGACTGAGGGTTGTTTTTTGGACTCTTATACTCTGACAAAATCTCTTCAAATCACGCTAGTTTTATCGGCTGACTTAAAGCAGTGTTTTGAAAACTCTATGGCTTGCTTCCTAGTTTGTTCTTTGATTTTCATTGAGTATTAAATATTTTAAGTCATTTTATGAAGTGTCTCGCTTGGTTTAAAAAGAGTTGGTTGAGTTGAGAAGGTGGTCTGAAATAAAAACACCACACTTTGTTAGATACAAGGTGTGGTTGTATTTTATCTCTTAGACCAAGTTCTCTTCATAAAGAGAAGGAGGATTGGGTAAATCTCTAAGCGGCCTGCAATCATTGCAAAGGAGAGGAGAATTTTTGAGATAGGACTAAAGATTGCGAAGCTAGAAGTGGTTCCTAGAATAGGACCGATATTATTGAAACAGCTAAAGACAGCGCTGGTAACGACCAGGAAATCATTGCTGTCTAGACTGACAATAAAGATAAGTGATAACAAAATCATAGCATAGATGACAAAGTACTTGAGAATTTTATGCTGGGTATCTTTGTCAATCACAGTTTTATTAACATGGAGGGTCAAAACACGGTGGGGCGATAGGATTGACAAAATTTGATTTTTGGCAATTTTTGAAAGGATAAGGCCTCGAATAACCTTGAGTCCACCTGCGGTTGAACCAGCAGAACCACCGATTCCCATGAGGAAGAGGAGGATAAACTGGGAGAAGAGGGGCCAGTTGGTAATGTCTCCATATCCAAAACCAGTCGTTGTAATGATATTGGAAACCTGGAAGAAGGCCATTTCAAAACTCTTAGAAAATCCTGGGTAGAGATAGAGGGTATTGAGGCTGATCAAGCCTGTAGAAATTAGAACGATGACCAAGTAGGCACGAAGTTCTTCATCTCCAAAGAAGGCTTTGACGCGACGGAGCATGAGGTAGTAGTAGAGATTGAAATTTACCCCAAAAACCAGAACTCCGATACTAACTAGATAGGTAATCAGTGAGCTCCCATAGTGGGCAATTCCGTCGTTATAGACGGTAAATCCCCCGGTACCTGCAGTCCCCATAGCGATAACAAAACTATCGTAGAGAGGCATACCGGCTAGATAGTAGATAATCACAAAAAGGGAAAAGAGGGCTAGATAAAGGAGATATAGAATCTGAGCGGTGTTTTTTAGCTTGGATACAACCTTGCCAAATACAGGGCCAGGAACCTCAGCCTTCATTACCTCTAGGTGGCTGTTTTTGGCATTATCCATAATAGCAAGTGCAAAAACAAGCACTCCCATCCCTCCAATCAAATGGGTAAAACTTCGCCAGAAGAGGAGGGAGCGACTGAGAACTGAAACATCGTTTAGAATAGTTGCTCCAGTAGTTGTAAAGCCAGAACTAATCTCAAAAAAGGCATCGATAAGGCTGGGAATTTGCCCAGCAAAAACAAAGGGGAGCCCCCCAAAGAAAGACCAAAGAATCCAACAGAGGGCAACAATCAAGATTCCCTCCTTAGCATAAATCCGTTGATTTTTTGGTTTTTGTAAAATTCCTGAACCACCTAGTAATACGAGAATCCCAATTGTCGTAAAGAGGGCTGTAAAGACTTGACTCGACTCACGGTAATAGACAGCAATCGCAACAGGAACCAAGAGAAGAACAGCTTCAATCAAAAGTAACTTTGAAAGGAGGTAACGAATCATACTTTTATTCATTTCTTACCTCGCAATCAAATCATAAATCTTGGTGATGTTTGGCAATAAGGTTATTACTAGGAGCTTATCTCCAACTTCCAGCATATCCTCTCCAGTAGGGAAAATAGTCTTTCCTTTTCGAATGATGGCTGCGATAAGAACCCCTTTTTTTAGTTTTAGTTGAGAAAGAGGTTTGGCAGTCATTTTATTGGCTTCTTTGATATGGAATTGCAGGGTTTCGATTTGACCATTTGCTAGATGGTGCATGGCTTGAAGATCTGAATACTGGGCATTAACCCGGCCTCTAATAAAGTGCATGATTGTATCTACAGCGATGATTTTAGGTGTGATGATACTTGAAAAATCAGGCGCATGGATAATTTCAAGGAGGCTAGTTCTGTTAACCTTGCTAATATTTTTTTGCACTCCGATACTATCAAGGAACATAGAGGTAATAATATTCTCTTCGTCAACTCCTGTTAGGGTTGCTACTGCATCATAGTTTTGAGCACTTTCTTCTAGTAAGATATCTTTTGCGGTACCATCTCCTTGGACAATATAGAGATTAGGGAATTTCTCACTGAAGAAACGTGCCCTTTCAGAGTTAATCTCGATGACTTTGGTATCGATACGACTGTCTTTGAGAATACCTAGTAGATAATAGGCAATTCTTCCAGCCCCGACGATGAGAAGGCTCTTCACAGCACGAGATTTGAAATAATTATGGAAGAGCATCATATCAACACGGTTACCAGTGACAAAGATTCTATCTTTATCCTGTATAGTCATGTCACCACTTGGGATGATAATTTGATGATCCCTCTCTATTGCACAGACAATGACATTGCCAAATTTTTTCCGAAAATCAGAAATGGGCATTTGGCAAAGACAGCTAGTGGATTTGACGACAAATTCCATGAGGCTAACGCGTCCACCAGCAAAGCGTTCGACAGAGAGGGCGTTGGGGAAGTCAATGATATTGGCGATAGCGCGGGCAGCCAAGAGCTCAGGGTTAACGATAAGGGAAAAACCGAGAATATTCTTTTCTTTGAAATAAGAGTTAGAATATTCAGGATTACGCACCCGAACGATAGTCTCTTTAGCCCCCATTTTCTTGGCTAGAACGGCTGCAATCATGTTTACTTCATCGTATTCAGTCAGGGCGATAAAGATGTCACAATCTTGGACGCTGGCTTGCTCAAGGATGGTAAAATCAGCCCCGTTACCAAGGATACCTATGATATCAAAGCGATTGACAATATGATTGAGGACGGCTTCGTCTTGCTCAATCAGTAAAACATCGTGCTTTTCTGCAACCAAGGAGCGACAGAGGGCAAAACCAACTTTTCCCCCTCCGACAAGGATAATTTTCATAATAAAACCTACTTTTTCATGATGTAACTATCATACCTTTTTTCAAGAAAAAATGCACCTACTAGCTAATAACCAGAGCTTTTAGTAGGAAATTTGCTATAAGGTAAAACTATACCCTAAGCAATTAAAATAGCTATTAGCACCTTTCTCTGAAATATGGTATGATAAAGGATATACAAGGAGATAAAATGAATAATAATTTGTTGGTACTACAATCAGACTTTGGTCTGGTTGATGGTGCTGTATCTGCTATGATTGGAGTGGCTTTAGAAGAGTCTCCAACCTTAAAAATTCATCATTTGACGCATGATATCACGCCTTATAATATTTTTGAGGGGAGCTATCGTCTCTTTCAGACGGTGGATTACTGGCCTGAGGGAACGACTTTTGTATCGGTGGTCGATCCAGGTGTTGGCTCGAAACGTAAGAGTGTGGTTGCCAAGACTGCAAAAAATCAATACATTGTCACGCCAGATAATGGAACTCTTTCCTTTATCAAGAAACACGTTGGTATTGTAGCCATTCGTGAAATTTCTGAGGTAGCCAATAGACGTCAAAACACAGAGCATTCTTATACCTTCCACGGTCGTGATGTTTATGCTTATACTGGAGCTAAACTGGCAAGTGGTCACATTACATTTGAGGAAGTGGGACCAGAGCTCAGTGTGGATCAGATTGTGGAGCTTCAAGTCGTAGAGACCATCATTGAAGACAATTTAGTGAAGGGAGCTATTGATATTCTGGATGTGCGTTTCGGCTCGCTTTGGACCTCTATCACACGAGAAGAGTTTTATAAACTGGAACCAGAATTTGGTGACCGTTTTGAAGTGACTATCTATCACGCTGATATGCTGGTCTATCAAAATCAGGTTGTCTATGGCAAGTCATTTGCAGATGTGAGAATTGGGCAACCAATCCTTTACATTAACTCTCTCTATCGTTTAGGTCTGGCTATCAATCAAGGTTCCTTTGCCAAGGCCTACAATGTGGGTGTCGGTTCATCTTGGACCATTGAAATAAAGAAAATAGAATCATAAAATAGGAGAATATAGATGAAAAATCAATCAATTAAACAAGTTGTTGCTATCGGTGTTGGAGCTGCGCTCTTTGTCGTCATCGGGATGATCAACATTCCGACCCCTGTTCCAAATACAAGCATCCAGCTTCAGTATGCGGTACAAGCGCTACTTTCTATTATTTTTGGACCGATTATCGGTTTGCTTGTCGGGTTGATTGGTCATGCAATCAAGGACTCTCTTGCTGGTTACGGTCTGTGGTGGACTTGGATTATTGCTAGTGGGCTCTTTGGTCTAGCTGTGGGACTATTTAGAAAGTACGTTCGCGTGAGCAATGGTGTTTTTGAATGGAAGGATATTGTCATTTTTAACCTCATTCAACTACTTGCAAATGCTCTTGTTTGGGGTGTCTTGGCACCACTTGGAGATGTTGTGATTTATCAAGAAGCGGCAGAAAAAGTATTTGCCCAAGGAATTGTTGCGGGAATTGCTAATGGTGTATCTGTAGCTATTGCAGGAACTCTTCTCTTGCTTGCCTATGCAGGAACTCAAACTCGTGCAGGAAGTTTGAAAAAGGACTAATACTCTTCGAAAATCTCTTCAAACTACGTCAGCTCTATCTGCAACCTCAAAACAGTGTTTTGAGCAACTTGTGGCTAGCTTTCTGGTTTGCTCTTTGATTTTCATTGAGTATAAAATGATGGGGAAGGCTGGGCAACCAGTCTTTTTCGATGTTTATAGATTAGTTAGGCAAGTAAGCTAGGATAGGAATCTTTTTGGCGCTAAGATTTTAAGAGAAGAGACTGCAAGAAGGGGTAGATTTATGATAAAATAGAAGTCTAATACTCTGCGAAAATCTCTTCAAACCGCGTCAGCTCTATCTGCAACCTCAAAACAGTGTTTTGAGCAACCTACGGCTAGCTTCCTGGTTTGCTCTTTGATTTTCATTGAGTAGAAGAAGCGAATGAAGAGAGTAAGATGAAAGAAGCTATAATTGAGTGGAAGGATTTCTCTTTCCGGTATGAAACACAACAAGAACCGACCTTGCAAGGGGTAGACTTGACTATTTACAAGGGGGAGAAAGTCTTAATTGTTGGGCCATCTGGGTCAGGTAAGTCTACCTTGGGTCAGTGTTTGAATGGGATTATTCCCAATATTTACAAGGGTCAGATGTCTGGAGAATTTTTGATCAAGGGGCAAGCGGCCTTTGATATGAGTATCTATGACAAATCTCATCTGGTTAGCACAGTTTTACAGGATACAGATGGGCAGTTTATCGGTCTGTCTGTGGCAGAAGATTTGGCTTTTGCTCTGGAAAATGATGTGACAGCCCTAGATGAGATGAAAAGTCGTGTTTATAAATGGGCTGAAAAGCTGGACCTTCTTTCTCTACTGCCGCAGCGTCCTCAGGATTTGTCAGGTGGACAAAAGCAGCGGGTTAGTCTAGCTGGTGTCTTGATTGATGAGAGTCCGATTCTCTTGTTTGATGAACCACTCGCCAATCTGGATCCCAAGTCAGGTCAGGATATTATCGAATTGATTGACCAGATTCATAAGGAAGAGGGGACGACGACACTTATTATTGAGCACCGTTTGGAGGACGTTCTGCATCGTCCTGTGGATCGGATTGTCTTGATAAACGATGGCCGTATCCTCTTTAATGGGAGTCCTGATCAGTTATTGGCGACTGACCTGTTGACCCAAAATGGAATTCGCGAACCCCTTTATCTAACTACTTTACGTCAATTAGATGTGGATTTAGCTAAGGAAGAACAATTAGCAAATTTGGATAACTTGTCTATCTCAAAAGGCCAGGTTCAGTTGCAGAATGAATTGGCAAAAGAAACCCCAGAATTGCAGTCACTCTTTAAATTAGAGGACGTGTCTTTTTCTTATGATGATAGACCGATTTTAAAATCCCTACATTTGGATATTAAAAAGGGTGAAAAGATTGCCATTGTCGGAAAAAATGGAGCAGGGAAGTCAACTCTAGCCAAGGCTCTAAGTGCTTTTATTCAGACTGAAGGGCGCTATCTTTGGGAAGGACAGGATATAAAAGACGATTCTGTTGCAGAGCGGGCGGAACGAGTAGGCTATGTGCTGCAAAATCCTAATCAAATGATTTCAACCAATATGATTTTTGATGAGGTGGCTCTAGGGCTCCGTTTGCGAGGTGTAGACGAGCAGGAAATTGAAACGAGAGTCTATGAAACTTTGAAAATCTGTGGTCTCTATGAATTCCGTAATTGGCCTATTTCTGCCCTGTCATTTGGTCAGAAAAAACGTGTCACCATTGCTTCAATTTTGGTCTTAGGGGCTGAAATTATCCTCTTAGATGAACCGACAGCAGGTCAAGACCAGAAGAACTATACTGAGATTATGGAATTTCTCGAAGAGTTGCATCAAAAAGGTCATACCATTGTCATGATTACTCATGATATGCAATTGATGCTAGATTATTCAGACCGAGCCCTTGTCATGGTGGATGGGGAATTGATTGCCGATACTGATCCAGCTAGTCTGTTGAGCAATCCTGAGCTGTTAGTAAAAGCCAACCTAAAAGAAACTTCAATCTTCAACTTAGCTAAGAAATTAGATGTTGATCCACTTGATTTGACGGCATTTTACAAAGAAAGGAGAGAAGGATGCAAGCAAAATTAATCGGTTACCGTCATAGAGATACTGTGATTCATCGCTTGTCAGGAGCTGGGAAACTTCTCTTTTTCATCCTTGTATCATTGGCGGCCATGATTAGCTATGATACCAGACTGCTTGTTCTGATTGCCATCTTTTCGGTTTTTCTCCTCTATTTGTCAGAAATCCGCTTTAAAGATGTTTCCTTTGTAGCCGTTTTTGCGACGGTATTTGCCGTTTTAAACGTCTTGATGGTCTATCTCTTTTCTCCCGAGTATGGGGTTGGACTTTACGGAGAGAGGAGTGTAATTTGGCAGGGAATCGGTGCCTACACTCTGACCAGCCAAGAGCTCTTTTATCTGCTAAATCTGGCCATTAAGTACCTTTGCACTATTCCTCTGGCTATTATCTTTTTGATGACAACCCATCCTAGTCAGTTTGCTTCCAGTTTAAATCAAATCGGTGTGTCCTATAAGATTGCCTATTCTGTCAGTCTGACCTTGCGCTATATTCCAGATTTGCAGGAAGAATTCTTTACTATCAAGATGTCTCAGGAGGCGCGTGGGATGGAATTATCCAAGAAAGCTTCTCTTATGCAACGAATCAAAGGCAATTTGCGCATTATTACTCCCTTGATTTTTAGCTCGCTAGAACGCATTGATACCATCGCGACCGCCATGGAGCTTCGCCGCTTTGGAAAAGAGAAAAAACGCACTTGGTATAGTTATCAGGCCTTGAAAAAAGGAGACTATATTACCTTGCTCTTGGCAGCCTTGTTTTTAGTAGCTAGTTTACTACTTATTTTGCAGAATCAGGGACGATTTTACAATCCTTGGAAATAGCTTGAAAAAATTGAAAAAATCAAGTCGTTTCTATTGACAATGATTCTGAAAGTGTTATACTAAGAAAGTAGTTTCGCTGATTTACTTCAAACCTGTTGTGAGGTAAGTTAACGATGCCTTAACCACGCTGTTTGCTGAGCTTGACTCCGGGCAGTGTGGCTATTTTTTTGCAATGGTGAAAGGAAGCAAGTCATGACAAATCACATTGTATTATTTGAGCCTCAAATTCCACAAAATACAGGCAATATCGCGCGTACTTGCGCTGCGACCAATTCTCCCCTCCACATCATCAAGCCAATGGGCTTTCCTATCGATGATCGCAAGATGAAGCGAGCTGGATTGGATTATTGGGATAAGCTAGAGATTTATTTTTACGAGAGTTTGGAGGATTTCATGTCTCAGATGAAGGGCAAACTCTACCTGATTTCTAAATTCGCTGAGAAAGTGTATTCTGAGGTAGATTTATCGACTGACGAAGACCATTATTTTCTCTTTGGACGCGAAGACAAGGGCTTACCTGAGGACTTTATGCGCGAACATCCTGAGAAGGCTCTCCGTATTCCTATGAATGATGAACACGTCCGCAGTCTCAATGTCTCTAATACCGTCTGTATGATTGTCTACGAAGCCCTTCGACAGCAGAACTTTGCAGGTCTTGAGCTTGTTCATACCTATGAAGTGGATAAATTGAAATAAAAAATGAAAATGAAAATGAACAAAATGCTTGCGCTTGCAAGCGTTTTTTGTTATGATAAAAGAGTCTTCAGGGCAGGGTGAAATTCCCGACCGGCGGTAAATTTGACTATCTATTTTAGTTTTCTCGTCGTTGTCTTGTCTCGATATACTTTAAGTATTATCTTCGACTGCGACGCCTAGATAAATCTAAAATATCTTAGCCAAATAAGTCCGCGAGCGCAAGCTGATGTGGTGAGATTCCACAACCGACAGTATAGTCTGGATGGGAGAAGACGAAAGAATAGCTTTGTCTGTTCTGATAGATTTATAGCTGAACTGTAACCGCTTGCTTGAATTTCCTTAATAGAGTGAGAGGGAACTTTTGGGATATAAAAAGTGAGAATAGATAGAGGAATCCTTTCTAACTTCTTCTGATTTTATAGAAAATTGGAGGAACCTGTTATGACAAACACACGTCGACTTTCGACCATTGCGATTTTATCAGCCATCTCATTTGTGCTGATGTACTTTGACTTTCCGCTTTTACCAGCGGCGTCCTTCCTCAAGATCGAATTTAGTATCTTGCCAGTCCTTGTGGGCTTGGTGGTCATGGATCTGCCTGCTGCTCTAGGAATTCTCTTGCTTCGCTCACTCTTGAAACTGCTTCTTAACAGCCAGGGAGTGAATACTTACATTGGCTTGCCGATGAATATCGTAGCTTTGGGAGTTTTTGTCATCGTATTTGCTTTGATTTGGAAAAAGGAACGGACAACCCTTCGTTTCCTACTAGGCTCTCTAGCTGGGACTATTGGTTTAACCGTGGCTATGTTGGTTCTCAACTATGTTTACGCTGTTCCTTTGTACGCTAAGTTTGCTAACTTTGATATTGGAAAAATTTTAGGACTTTCCAACTACCTAATGACCATGGTATTACCTTTTAACTTGATTGAGGGTATCATCTTTGCCGTTTCATTCTGGTTGTTGTATGTTCTCTTGAAACCAACCTTAAAACATTATGAGAGATAAACAAACATTTTTAATGAAGGGCAGTTTTGCCCTTTTACTTTTCGTTATTCTTGGCTACATGGTCAAATTTTACCCTGAAACGCTGGTCGGTTTTGACCAACCGATTCAGACTGCCGTTCGAGGAGATTTGCCAGATTACTTGACTATTCTTTTCCGAGCCATTACACGTCTGATTGATATCCCAGTGATTATCACCTGGGTTGCTATCGCAGCCTTTATCTTTTATCGTAAGAGATGGAAAATAGAAAGTTTCTTCATGCTGGGAAATCTGTCTTTGGCAGGTCTTTTAATCGTGACCTTTAAAAATATCTACCAGCGCCCACGGCCAGCTATTTTACACTTGGTAGAGGAGAAGGGATTTTCCTTCCCAAGTGGCCATTCTCTGGCTGTAACCTTGATGGTAGGCTCTTTGATTGTCATTCTCAGTCAACGGATGAAAGATCCGGTCTGGAGAAAAATCGTACAAATCGTCCTTGGCTTTTACTTAGTCAGTGTGCTGGTATCAAGGGTTTATCTGGGAGTTCATTATCCATCAGACGTTCTTGCCAGTCTCTGTGTCGGCTTGGGAGTCTTGTTTATCGAATTTCCCTTTTATGATAAGCTCCGCTTCCAATGGCGATTTAAAGGCAAGCAGAAGTGAGTATCAAATTCCCTTGAGGAGAAAGAAATGAAAGTCAACATAAAAGATCTTCATCCAACTCAACTCTACCTATCAGAGAAGAAGTTACAAGATATTCAGATGCTTTATCAGTCTGTAGAACTAAACAATGTTGATCCAATTAGTATTCTTGCATTTGGAAATTGCTTATTGATTACAGATGGGCATCACAGGGCTTATCAGGCTTTATTGGCAGGTCGGGATACGATTTCTGCTGAGTTTGATAGAGACGGCGGTGATGAACTATATCATCTCTATGCGCAAGTTTGTGAGGAAAGAAAGATTTACTCTGTTTTGGATTTAAAAAATCATATCTTACCTCAAGATGAGTATGAAGCAAAATGGTATAACTGGTGTGATGGTTTTAATCAAGCAGCAACTCTTTTGTTGAAAAGGAAAGCAGATGAAACGGATTTTACAAATAGATAATGCACTGCGTCTTGTTCCTTATTATAAGGTCAATCATTGTGAAGAAGCTTTTGCTTGGTATCAGGATGTGAACTTGGTTCACCTCGTAGATGGTGTGAAGAGACCTTATAGTCAAGAAACTTTGGAAGCTATGTATTCCCATTTGGATCAGCATGGTGAACTTTTTTGGATTGAAGTCAAGGAGAAGGGAGAATGGTTTCCAATTGGGGATGTTACACTATCTCAGGATAATCTCCCCATTGTGATTGGGAATTCCGCTTACCAACATCGAGGACTTGGAAAAAAGATTCTAAGTACTTTGATTAAATTGGCTCGAGTAAAAGGATGGAAAGAATTGAGAGTCAAGGAAATCTACACCTACAATCATGCTTCTAGGAGGTGTTTCAAGTCGCTTGGATTTGTGGAAAATGGAGCAACAGAAAAAGGAACGAGTTTTATATTGAAATTAATCTAATCTAACTTGTTTTTTAACTAAAAATCTGATAAACTAAGTAGTAATTGAATAGAAATCTGCAAGACTAGTAACTCAAGGGAAGTATATCAGGGAGGAGAGCCGTGACTGCAAGCTCTCTATATGAAAGCTGGGTGAATTCACTTGCGCATGGATTTAGAAATGAAGGTCTGACTTGTCAGATGAAACGGATGGTACCGCGTGTCAACGCTCCGAGTGGAGTTTTTGGCATGTGGTTTTCTTTTTATCTACGAGAGACTGATGGAGGAATTATGTCAACTATTGAAGAACAATTAAAAGCGCTTCGTGAAGAAACGCTGGCTAGCTTGAAGCAGATTACTGCTGAAAATGAAAAAGAGATGCAAGATTTGCGTGTCTCAGTCCTTGGTAAAAAGGGATCGCTTACTGAAATCCTCAAAGGAATGAAAGATGTTTCTGCTGAGATGCGTCCAATCATTGGGAAACACGTCAATGAAGCTCGTGATATCTTGACAGCTGCTTTTGAAGAAACAGCTAAGCTCTTGGAAGAAAAGAAAGTCGCGGCTCAACTGGCTAGCGAGAGTATCGATGTGACGCTTCCAGGTCGTCCAGTTGCGACTGGTCACCGTCACGTTTTGACACAAACCAGTGAAGAAATCGAAGATATCTTCATCGGTATGGGTTACCAAGTCGTGGATGGTTTTGAAGTGGAGCAAGACTACTATAACTTTGAACGTATGAATCTTCCCAAAGATCATCCGGCTCGTGATATGCAGGACACTTTCTATATCACAGAAGAGATCTTGCTCCGTACCCACACGTCTCCAGTTCAGGCGCGTGCTATGGATGCCCATGATTTTTCAAAAGGTCCTTTGAAGATGATTTCGCCAGGGCGTGTCTTCCGTCGTGACACAGACGATGCGACCCACAGTCACCAGTTCCACCAAATCGAAGGCTTGGTTGTTGGGAAAAATATCTCTATGGCAGACCTTCAAGGAACCCTTCAGTTGATTGTGCAAAAAATGTTCGGTGAAGAGCGTCAAATCCGTCTGCGTCCATCTTACTTCCCATTCACAGAGCCATCTGTTGAGGTGGATGTTTCTTGCTTCAAGTGTGGTGGAGAAGGCTGTAACGTATGTAAGAAAACAGGTTGGATCGAAATTATGGGTGCCGGTATGGTTCACCCACGTGTCCTTGAAATGAGTGGTATCGATGCGACTGTTTACTCTGGATTTGCCTTTGGTCTTGGACAAGAGCGTGTAGCCATGCTCCGTTACGGAATCAACGATATCCGTGGATTCTACCAAGGAGATGTCCGCTTCTCAGAACAGTTTAAATAATGATTAGAAAAGTAGAAATGGCAGATGTTGAGGTGTTGTCCAAAATTGCCAAACAAACCTTTCGTGAAACATTTGCTCATGATAATACGGAAGAGCAGTTACAGGAGTACTTTGAAGAGGCTTATAGTCTGAGAGTTTTGTCAACTGAGTTGGAAAATCCAGAATCCGAAACCTATTTCATTATGCATGAAGAGGAGATAGCTGGTTTTCTCAAAGTCAACTGGGGAAGTGCTCAGACTGAAAGAGAATTAGAGGATGCTTTTGAAATTCAACGCCTCTATGTGCTACAAAAATTCCAAGGATTTGGACTAGGTAAGCAACTGTTTGAATTTGCTCTTGAACTTGCTACAAAAAATAGTTTTTCTTGGGCTTGGCTAGGTGTTTGGGAGCATAATACAAAAGCTCAAGCGTTTTATAATCGATATGGTTTTGAAAAATTTAGCCAACATTATTTTATGGTTGGTCAAAAAGTAGATACGGATTGGTTACTGAGAAAGAAATTAAGGTAAGAAGATGATTCTTCTATTGAAATGATAGGAAAGGAAAAGAACTAGAGTGACAACTGTCATTCTGGAAAACTAAATTATGCTTGTATCTTATAAATGGTTAAAAGAATTGGTGGACATTGATGTGCCATCACAAGAGTTGGCTGAAAAAATGTCAACTACAGGGATCGAGGTCGAAGGTGTGGAATCACCTGCTGCTGGTCTCTCAAAAATTGTCGTCGGTGAGGTCTTGTCTTGCGAAGATGTGCCAGAAACTCACCTCCATGTTTGTCAGGTTAACGTTGGCGAAGAAGAAGCCCGTCAAATCGTCTGTGGTGCATCGAATGTGCGTGCTGGTATCAAGGTTATGGTGGCTCTTCCAGGAGCTCGCATCGCTGACAATTACAAGATCAAAAAAGGGAAAATCCGCGGTCTTGAGTCACTTGGGATGATCTGTTCACTTGGTGAATTGGGAATTTCTGACTCAGTTGTACCTAAGGAATTCGCAGATGGCATCCAAATCTTGCCAGAAAATGCCGTTCCAGGTGAGGAAGTCTTCTCACATCTAGATTTGGATGATGAAATCATCGAACTTTCTATTACACCCAACCGTGCGGATGCCCTTTCTATGCGTGGAGTGGCTCACGAAGTGGCAGCTATCTATGACAAGGCAGTCAACTTTAAAGAATTTACTCTTTCAGAAACTGACCAAGCTGCAGCAGATGCTCTTTCTGTGGGCATTGAGACAGACAAGGCGCCTTACTATGCCGCTCGTATCTTGGACAATGTGACTATCGCACCAAGTCCACAATGGTTGCAAAACCTTCTCATGAACGAAGGAATTCGTCCAATCAATAACGTAGTGGACGTGACCAACTACATTCTTCTCTACTTTGGTCAACCAATGCATGCCTTTGACTTGGATACCTTTGAAGGGAATGACATCCGTGTGCGTGAAGCGCGTGCTGGTGAAAAATTAGTGACCTTGGATGGTGAAAAATTAGTGACCTTGGATGGTGAAGAACGTGACTTGGACGTGAATGACTTAGTTATCACTGTCGCAGACAAGCCAGTAGCCCTTGCAGGTGTCATGGGCGGTCAAGCAACAGAAATCTCTGAAAAATCTAGTCGTGTCGTCCTTGAAGCTGCTGTTTTCAATGGCAAATCTATCCGTAAGACAAGTGGTCGTCTTAACCTTCGTTCTGAGTCATCTTCTCGCTTTGAAAAAGGCATCAATGTGGCAACAGTCAATGAAGCCCTTGATGCGGCAGCTAGCATGATTGCAGAACTTACAGGTGCGACGGTGCGTAAAGGTATCGTTTCAGCGGGTGAGCTTGATACCTCTGATGTGAAAGTTTCTTCAACTCTTGCTGATGTTAACCGTGTCCTCGGAACTGAGCTTTCTTATGCTGATGTAGAAGACGTCTTCCGTCGTCTTGGCTTTGGTCTTTCTGGAAATGCAGACAGCTTTACAGTCAGCGTACCACGTCGTCGTTGGGATATCACAATAGAAGCAGATCTCTTTGAAGAAATCGCTCGTATCTATGGATATGACCGCTTGCCAACCAGCCTTCCAAAAGATGACGGGACAGCTGGTGAATTGACAGCCACACAAAAACTCCGCCGTCAAGTTCGTACGATTGCTGAAGGGGCAGGTTTGACAGAAATCATCACCTATGCTCTAACAACTCCTGAAAAAGCAGTTGAGTTTACGGCTCAACCAAGTAACCTTACTGAACTTATGTGGCCAATGACAGTGGACCGTTCAGTCCTCCGTCAAAATATGATTTCAGGTATCCTAGATACAGTTGCTTACAACGTGGCTCGTAAGAACAAAAACTTGGCCCTTTACGAGATTGGAAAAGTCTTTGAACAAACAGGCAATCAAAAAGAAGAACTTCCAAATGAGATCAACAGCTTTGCCTTTGCCTTGACAGGCTTGGTTGCAGAAAAAGATTTCCAAACAGCAGCAGTTCCAGTTGATTTCTTCTATGCTAAAGGAATCCTAGAAGCATTATTTACTCGCTTGGGAATAGAAGTGAGCTATACAGCTACAGCTGAAATTGCAAGCCTTCATCCAGGTCGTACAGCAGTCATTTCACTCGGTGACCAAGTTCTTGGTTTCCTCGGTCAAGTGCATCCAGTAACTGCTAAGGCCTACGATATTCCAGAAACTTATGTGGCTGAGCTCAACCTTTCAGCCATCGAAGCTGCGCTTCAACCTGCTGTTCCATTTGTGGAAATCACGAAATTCCCAGCAGTCAGCCGTGACGTTGCCCTTCTCCTCAAGGCAGAAGTGACTCATCAAGAAGTTGTAGATGCTATTCAAGCTGCCGGCGTGAAACGTTTGACAGATATCAAACTCTTTGACGTCTTCTCAGGCGAAAAATTGGGACTTGGTATGAAGTCGATGGCTTATAGCTTGACCTTCCAAAATCCAGAAGATAGCTTGACGGATGAAGAAGTAGCACGCTACATGGAAAAAATCCAAGCATCGCTTGAAGAAAAAGTCAATGCAGAAGTGCGTTAACTCATCAATCCATCCTCCGGGGTGGATTTTTTCTTTTCAAATAACAATTCAGGATTAAAAATAGACAGTTGAGGAACAGAGAAGATAAATTGGAGTTTACTACTGTATAATGGATTTATCACTAATACTCTTCGAAAATCTCTTCAAACCATGTCAGCTTCGCCTTGCCGTATATATATGTTACTGACTTCGTCAGTTCTATCTACAACCTCAAAGCAGTGCTTTGAGCAGCCTACGGCTAGCTTCCTAGTTTGCTCTTTGATTTTCATTGAGTATAAAAGTGCTCCAGGCCATATTTTACATAGCATTAGTCTTATAAAAATGGACGGAAAGCATTGTAAAGGCTATCAAAAAGGAGTATAATGAGTGCAAGACATTTCGGAGGTGAAAGATGCTAGAAGTAAGAAGTCTAGAGAAAAGTTTTGGACCCAAGCAAGTTTTGTTTGGTATTGACTTTCAAGCGCGACCAGGTCGTATTTTGGGACTAGTCGGAAAAAACGGTGCTGGGAAAACAACGATTTTCCACAGTATTTTGAAGTTTTTAGAATACCAAGGAGAAATCAGTCTAGATGGTCAGGATATTCGTCAAGAGACCTACGCTCGGATTGGCTATCTGCCTGAAGAACGCAGTCTCATGCCTAAATTGACAGTCCTTGAACAAGTTCGTTACTTGGCGACTCTAAAAGGTATGGATGCCAAGGAGATCAAAGAAAAACTCCCTCAATGGATGAAGAGGTTGGAAGTGAAAGGGAAGCTGACTGATAAAATCAAGAGTCTGTCAAAAGGAAATCAGCAGAAGATTCAGCTCATCATTACTCTGATTCATGAGCCAGACTTGATTATTTTGGATGAGCCTTTTAGTGGATTGGACCCAGTCAATACAGAATTGCTCAAGCAAGTCATTTTTCAAGAAAAAGAACGTGGGGCAACCATTATCTTTTCTGACCATGTCATGACCAACGTCGAGGAGCTTTGTGACGATATTCTGATGATCCGAGATGGCCGTGTGGTCTTGCATGGACCAGTTCAGGATGTCCGTAATCAATACGGGAAAAC
This sequence comes from Streptococcus mitis SK575, assembly GCF_000257865.1. GTDB lineage: Bacteria > Bacillota > Bacilli > Lactobacillales > Streptococcaceae > Streptococcus > Streptococcus mitis_CQ. Next base: position 25,261 of record NZ_AICU01000076.1, read on the forward strand.
GCGTCTCTTTGTTTCAAGTGAACGAAGCAAGGAAGAATTGGAAAAACTTCCTCATGTCAAACAGGTGAGCTTGACCAAGCAAGGCAGTTGGAAATTGATCTTGGAGGATGAGAGCGCTGGAAGGGAACTTTTCCCAATCTTGACTCAGGGGCAATATATCGCAACTTTTGACCAGCAAGCGCCAACAATCGATGAAATCTTTAAACTAGAATCAGGGGTGGAAGTATGAGAAATATGTGGGTTGTAATCAAGGAAACCTATCTTCGACATGTCAAATCGTGGAGTTTCTTCTTTATGGTGATTTCGCCGTTTCTCTTTTTAGGAATCTCTGGAGGAATTGGCTATCTCCAAGGCTCTTCAATGGCTAAAAATGATAAAGTGGCAGTAGTGACAACAGTGCCGTCTGTAGCAGAAGGACTGAAGAATGTAAATGGTGTTAACTTTGACTATAAAGACGAAGCAAGTGCCAAAGAAGCGATTAAAGATGAAAAATTAAAAGGCTATCTGACTATTGATCAAGAAGATAGTATTCTAAAGGCAGTTTATCACGGTGAAACTTCCCTTGAGATTGCTATTAAGCTAGGAGTAACGAGCAAGTTAAATGAGCTTCAAGATCAACTCAATCGTTCGGCAGCCAATTTGTCACAAGAACAGGAAAAACGCTTGGAACAAACAGTTAACTTTACGGAGAAAATTGATGAATCCAAGGAAAATAAAAAAATGATTCAAACCTTTGCGGCCGCAGGGCTTGGTTTATTCCTTTATATGATTTTGATTACCTATGCGGGTGTAACTGCTCAGGAAGTGGCTAGCGAGAAAGGAACCAAAATTATGGAGGTGGTCTTCTCTAGTATCCGAGCTAGTCATTATTTCTACGCTCGCATGCTGGCTCTGCTTCTTGTGATTTTGACCCATATTGGCATTTATGTTGTGGGTGGACTTGCTGCCATTCTGCTCTTTAAAGACCTACCAATCTTGGCACAATCTGGTATTTTAAACCATATAGGAGAGGCTTTCTCGCTCAACACCTTATTGTTTGTCTTGGTTAGCCTCTTTATGTACGTTGTTTTAGCAGCCTTCCTAGGTTCTATGGTTTCTCGTCCTGAGGACTCAGGAAAAGCCTTGTCGCCTTTGATGATTTTGATTATAGGTGGTTTTTTTGGAGTGACAGCTCTAGGTGCAGCCGGTGACAATCTCATCTTGAAGATTGGTTCATATATTCCCTTTATTTCGACTTTCTTCATGCCGTTTAGAGCTATTAATGGTTATGCAAATGGGTTAGAAGCATGGATTTCGCTTGCTATTACGATTGCTTTTGCAGTAACAGCAACAATCTTTATCGGGCGTATGTATGCTAGTCTCGTTCTGCAAACAGATGATTTAGGTCCTTGGAAAACCTTTAAACGTGCCTTATCTTATAAATAGAAGAGCCTCGCGAAAGCGAGGTTTTTTAGAGGTAAAAAGAGTGGAATTTAGAAAAATATTTTTCATATCTATTGACTTTTAGGGGTGAAATTTGGTATTATAGTAGGCGGTATTGTTTACCCCATTTGAAAGGCCCCGGAACCTTCCAAATACTTTTCGATGGGAAGGAACACCCATCACCGTAAACAAAAATCGAACTATATATAGGAGAAATCATGAACAAAACAACATTTATGGCTAAACCAGGCCAAGTTGAACGTAAATGGTACGTAGTTGACGCAACTGATGTACCACTTGGACGTCTTTCTGCAGTAGTTGCTAGCGTACTTCGCGGAAAAAACAAACCAACATTTACACCACACACTGATACAGGTGACTTTGTGATTGTTATCAATGCTGAAAAAGTTAAATTGACTGGTAAAAAAGCAACTGATAAAATCTACTACACTCACTCAAACCACCCAGGTGGATTGAAACAAATCTCTGCAGGTGAACTTCGTTCTAAAAATGCAGTACGTTTGATCGAGAAATCAGTTAAAGGTATGCTTCCACACAATACTCTTGGACGCGCTCAAGGTATGAAGTTGAAAGTATTTGTTGGAGCTGAGCACACTCACGCTGCACAACAACCAGAAGTTCTTGATATTTCAGGACTTATCTAAGGAAAGGAACAATAAAGTATGTCACAAGCACAATATGCAGGTACTGGACGTCGTAAAAACGCTGTTGCACGCGTTCGCCTTGTTCCAGGAACTGGTAAAATCACTGTTAACAAAAAAGATGTTGAAGAGTACATCCCACACGCTGACCTTCGTCTTGTAATCAACCAACCATTCGCAGTTACTTCAACTGCAGGTTCATACGACGTTTTCGTTAACGTTGTAGGTGGTGGATACGCTGGTCAATCAGGAGCTATCCGTCACGGTATCGCTCGTGCTCTTCTTCAAGTAGACCCAGACTTCCGCGATTCATTGAAACGCGCAGGACTTCTTACACGTGACTCACGTAAAGTTGAACGTAAGAAACCAGGTCTTAAGAAAGCTCGTAAAGCATCACAATTCTCAAAACGTTAATCAATACGATTATATCAACGTTTCAAAGCACTCAAGAGTTTACCTCATGGGTGCTTTTTTCGTGTTTTTTTGAAAAGTTTACCTCAAAGTTCACCTTATTTTCACCTTATTGATTTAGAGATTCTAAAGCTAATGCACCAACTGCCATAAGAACTACATTAGAACTGTTGATATAAGTCTTTGTTGTAATCGTGTCACTATGCGTTAGTGCTTTATAGATTCCATAGTTTAATCCAGTTTTAGATATTTTATTTTCTCCTTTATTTTATTATTTCTTGAGTATTAGCTTCTCAGCAAAAACGTTGAGAGCAGGTGCGATAGAATTTCCATTCAGCGAAGTATCTGATAAGAAAATAGGGTTGACTGCCTCAACAAGAGCATCTTCTGGAAAGACGGTGGTAGAAGCAGGTGTAATAACGTGGAAGGCACCATGAGTTTCACTATTTAGAATATGTCGTTGCTACTTTCCTTCTTTACCAAAGACATAACGAGGAGCGTTTCATAGTTTTTCGTAGTAAGCTGAACCGATAAATTCTGGTTTCATTTTTAAAGTGTCTGGTATCATAAGTTTTTTCCTTTCTGATTGTAAAATAAAAAGAGTTAAGCTGGTAGCTTCACTCTTGAGTAGTGGTGAGAAGAGAGTTTACGTTTAAACATTATAGTATAGAATTCCACTTCAGCATGAGAAAATCCTGTGATGAGTGATTTCTTTGCTAAAGAATCTAAATCATTCAAAGCTTGAGTATGTAGCTTTGCGATTAGCTTCTCAGATGAACGGAACATTCTATAAGTGAAAAGGTAATTATTATAAAGTCGTTTACATTGTAATGCGAAAAAAGTTTGTCATAGATTTCTCCTTTATTGTAAAGTAAAAAAGCTACTAAGGAATTAGGGATGGCTTAGTAGCTTGAGAGTAAGTCTATCTAATAAGGATAGACAGCAGTAAAGAAAAGTTATTTGGTTGGAAAAAATACTCTTTCCACGGTGGCAACGTTTAGCAAGGTGCTTTGCGTAAATTACCATCGCTTTCCCGGCCAATCTCAAAAGGTAGTCATTATCATACTCCATGGATTCTCTTACGCCCTTTGGCGAAGCCAGTTCACTTTACTATACGGAAAAGTGCGAAAGTCCGAAATGCGTGGAAGCCCACAAGAATGTTTTATATCTTCACTTCAACCATAAAGAGGCTTGACTTTTCTTTCCAAAACATTTATAATAAAGGTACGAAGTTTAGTGTAGTTTTGGCAATCAGTTCTCTGGTTGTCAGACGCACTTTTTATTTAGTTTTCAAAGATCGTGATTTAGCCTTGAAGATAAGGTTATTATTTTCAATTGTTATACAACCATTAGTTGTTAATGTCAACGGTTTTCTGCAAAAATTTAAAATATTTTTTTGAGGTCACATATGGAATTCGTAGAACGCTTGAAAACATTAAGGAAACAAGTACAACTAACACAGGCTCAAATAGCTGAAAAACTAGATATTTCCCAACAAGCATATGCTTCATGGGAACGTGGAACAAAAAAACCGATACAAGAAAATCTTGTTAAGATTGCACAAGTTTTAAATGTGTCCGTTGATTATTTAGTTGGAAACTCAGAAGAAAAATCAGATGAATTAGATAATATTGAATTGCTATTCCGAATGAATTCAAAAGGGCTTACTGACGAAGAAAAAGAAATTTTCAAGAAGGAATTGATTGAGTTTATGGAAGAAAGGAAGAAAGCTTTTGATAGTGAATAATTATAAAATACATTTAGGGATCTAAAAATTAAGCTGAACTGTAGGAAGTTGAGTAGTGAAATAACCTGGTTATCAGGGCGAAGTATCAAAAGATTCTGAATAACCTAGTTTTAAATACAGTGTGAGAATATTGACTTTGTTTTATTCAGAGTTAAATTATGTTGACAATTACATATATAGAGAGAGGATGTTAAAATGAAAATAACAAGATTTACAATCAAAGCATTGCACGGTTTTTTTGATTATGATGTAAATTTAAATGAGGATATAACTTTTCTTTTTGGTGAGAACGGAAGTGGAAAAACAACGGTTTTGAGTATGTTAGACCATGTTATTTCAGGGGAATTGTATAAACTATTTGATTATGAGTTTAAAAATATAACAGTTTTCTTCAAGGAGAACGATATGACTCACTCAGAAGCACAGGATAAAAATAGAGTGGAGGTTCGTTTAAAAAAAAGTAGATGGCAGCAAGTTAAACAATTAATTGTTAAGTTTAAAGAAAAAGATGGGACCATCAAATATGATAGAGATTATGCCAGAGAAATTGATTTTTTTGAGAGTTCATTTGACATAAGACAGAGATTTTTTGATTCTTTTAAGTTAGCAGAAGAAATAAAAGATTGTTTTAATTATTTATTTTTACCACTCAACAGACTAAATTATAAAATTAAAGACCTTGATAATATGGATTTTAGAATGATTAGAAATAAAGCAATGCATAATCCAAATTATGTTTTTAATAACAGTGAGAGTATGCATTCTGTTGAGCAATTAGTAGGCGAATCGGTTTCTCAGATTAATAGTAGTATAAATAAACTGAATACAAAGATGCGACAAGACATTTTAAAATCAGCTCTAGAAATGAGTAGAGACGATGTTGATTTGAATGAATTTTTTAAATATTTTGCAAAAGATGATTTGATTTCAGAATTAGAAGATACTAAGAAGAGATATATTAAGCTTCTTGAGGATTTAAAAACAATAACAACATTAGATCAAAAAGAAGAGTATGATAAATATTTCAATGATTTAATTAATCAAGTACAAAAAAGTGTAAATGCCAGTGAGAAAAATGGGGTTAGGAGGCAGTTGCCAGCTCAATTAATTGGTACTTATGTAGAGTTAATTAGAATTAAAAAACTTATAAAGATTTATGAGAATATTGAAGATAATATTTTAGAATTAAAGACTCCGATTAATGATTTTTTGAAATATACAAATATATTTTTAAAAGATGGAAAAGATGAGAAAGAAATTATAGTTAATTCATTAGGTGAGGTTTTCTTTATAACGAACTATACCAAGGAACCTGTTAGATTAAAGTATCTTTCATCTGGTGAAAAACATATAGTAACCTTGATTTCTAATTTAATATTTAAGGTCGATAGATCTAAGTTTACAATTTTTATCATTGATGAGCCTGAGTTATCATTACATCTAAGTTGGCAAAAAAAGATTGTTGAAACAATTCATGAAATAAATAAAAATATGCAATTAGTTTTTGCGACTCACTCGCCAGAAATTATTGGTAAATACTCATCAAAAGCATTTGAACTAGAAAAACATTATAAGCCTGTTGAGAAATTGGTAGAGAAGATAGATGGTATGGAGGGACTAGATGATTTAGATAACTTCCTTAATGAATTAGAGAGTAATTTGTAACTTCAGGAGAGTATAATGGGTGGTGGATTATCATATAGTGATGCGGGGCTTCGTAATAGAAGTATTTTTTACAGACAAGATATAAATATATATGTCGAAGATACTGGCAAAGAATATGTTTATGAAGAGATATTTAAAAGATTACTAAAAAATGATTACAGAATTGAAACAATACTTCCTTTGGGAGGAAAAACCAATGTATTAAAAGAATATATAATAAAGGGTGAATTTGATAATCGAGGAACGCCCAATATATTTTTAGTAGATGGTGATTTTGATAGGTATATTAGCTATGATGTTGTTGGAAAAGGTGACTTTCCTGAGGAGACAGAAGCTAATTTAGAAGAGTTTGTAAGTAATAAAATTATCAATTCAGATTCAGTTATCTACTTGGAAACATATAATATTGAGAGTTATTATGTAGATGAGAATGCTTCAAAAAAATTTATTAAAGGTATGCTTCGTAAAACTGATATGGAGTTGTCTGTAATTCTGAATTTTGAATGTTGGAAAAATAGAATTGTATCTGAGTCTAAGGATTTATTTCTCTTATATTGCTTTTTAATTAAATATAGAAATTTATATGGTTCCAAATACAATGGGGCTACCTCTAGATTATCAATTTCCACTGTAGATCGACCGCCATTTTTATTTTTAGATTCAAAAACTGGATTTAAAAATGACTCAAACGAGTATGATGAATTAAAAAGAGAAGTTCTTGGTGGACTCAGTGTGGAAAATCCGGGACTTGATCTTGATGAAGAACTGGAAAAAATAAAAAATGATTATGAAAATATAAATGGCAATGACTACTACAATCTAATTTGTGGGAAATTCCTTCTGACGAGTCTCCACAAGTATCTGAAAAATATTTGTGGAAAAGATATTAAATTTCCACAACTTGAATGGAATCTAATTTGTGATTTTGATATTAATAAATTGAATTTCCTAAAAGAGAGGATTGACAGAATAATGATTAATCATTCGGCTAGTGAATAAGTAGACATCCGTCCAATGTCATTAAGTTAAGAAATTCAAATACAATTCTGTATTTGGGTTTCTTTTTTATGTGATAAACTATAGTTAAGGAGGTATTTCGTAAGCGCGTCATAACAAGGTATCTATTATTCATGGAGCTCCTCCTGTATACTATTAGTAAAGTAAAACTATTGGAGGATATTTAAATGCCACAACCTATTGTTCCTGTAGAGCTTAGACAATCTCGTTGTTTTGATTCTAAAAAGAGAAATGATATTCTGCTTAAAATTCGTATTGGCAAGCTTGAACTAAGTTTTTTTCAATCTCTCAATCTCGAAATGATAGAATAGCTTTTGGATAAGGTGTTGCTCTATGACAATTCATCTATCTAGCCTAGGGCAAGTCTATCTCGTATGTGGGAAAACGGATATGAGGCAAGGCATTGATTCACTGGCTTATCTCGTTAAAACCCATTTTGAATTGGATCCTTTCTCAGGTCAAGTCTTTCTCTTTTGTGGTGGACGTAAAGACCGCTTTAAAGCCCTTTACTGGGATGGTCAAGGATTTTGGCTACTTTATAAACGCTTTGAGAATGGTAAACTGACTTGGCCAAGTACAGAAAAGGATGTCAAAGCTCTCACACCTGAACAAGTAGATTGGCTTATGAAGGGCTTTTCTATAACTCCCCAAATAAATTCATCAGAAAGTCGTGATTTCTATTGAAATGAGGACTTTCTTTTTAGTATAATGAAGTTAGAAAACAAGTAGGGAAGCCCATGGAAGAATTATTGAAAATCATTCAACAACAGAGTGTTACAATTAATGGTCTCACCAATGAACTTGCCCTTCTTCGTGAACAAGTGACTTATCTGACTCAAAAGCTCTATGGAAAATCCTCTGAGAAAGGTGTATGCCCCTCTGGACAACTCAATCTAGACTCTGGTAATTTGGGCTTGTAGCCCTGGTTCAAACCACCCGTTAGACGGGTGGTCATGATTATTTTTACAAATTCAAAGTTGTAAAAATTAAGTTAAACTATAACTAAAAAAAATTTTTTGAACAAAAATAGCTAAAAATGTACGTTATCAAAGTGAAAACTGGAATTTTTTCAAATGTACACCTTAATGAAAGTGTTTATTGATAAAATTCAAAATCCTGTTAAATCAAGGTTTTTAGGCTTATAAGGGATTTAAAAGGGGGTGATTTTGTACATTCTGTATCTAAGCCGCTAAAATAAAAAAATGTACTTTATCTTGCCTTAAAATAAAGTACATTTCAATTATAAAGTACATTTTTTAAATATTGTACATTATGCTTTAAACTCAGTCGTATCAAGGGTTTATCCACTATCTAGGGAAAAGTACAAAAATTTCCAGTTTTTAGGTATTTCGTTTAGTTTATAAAAACTAGATAAGGTAAGGGGTTTGATAATCTAAAGGATCTCTCAGAATTTCATTTTTTATCGGATATGGTTAATGAAAATTAAAAAATGTAATAATAAACAGAACCCAGAATGATAGTTTTATTATATATCTAATAATATAAAAATCTAGAAAAAGAGAAATTAGATGAAAAAATACTATAATTGTGATACAATTACTATTAGTAAATTTAAACGAAACTAAGAGGATATATTTGTGAAAAATGTAATTTCTTTGTATCATACTAATTTTGAATCATCCATTAGTTCATTTAAAGAAACAAAAGAATTAAAAGTAAGTAGCCATGCCGACGATAAGGAATGGGGTGGAACTGGGATGTACTTCTGGGACAACACTGGAAATGCAAAATATTGGTATGATCAGAAGAAAAAAAAAAGCACAGCTTCACCAATAGAAATTACAAAATGTCATGTTGAGTTTGATGTTGATAATGATATTTTAGATTTAACAAATTATTACATCGAGGAGCTGTTTCAAAAAACTCTTAATTTATTACCAAAGAAAAAAAAATTAAAATTATCTACTGCCCCTATTGGAGATAAGATTGACTTTTATTGTGAGTATTTTGATATAAAAATAGTAAAATTTTTTGGGAAGTATTGTAATACTCCTAAGACTAGCTTATTTGATTCAGACGATACAAATCAAAAAATTACTAATCAGGTAAAAGTTATTTATTGTCTCAAAGAGTCGGGGATAAATATTATAAAAGGTGATATAGAGGTAGTTAGTATAGAAGAGGTGTATAGATGTCGTTATTAGAAAGAATGAATGAGTTTATTGCTAAATTAGAATCTGATGATCAAGAATTTCTGAAAGATCTTGATTCACAATTTCAAAAGTATTGTGAAGAAAAAGAGAAAAAGAATACGGTAATTCCTGGTATCAGTATACAGATGTCAACGATGGCGAAAAAGAATAATTTACCATCGAAAAGTAAATGTCTGGATAGAACCCTCATTAGAGAAAAAAGATACGGTAAAAATTATAAAAGTATTTCTATTAAATCTTTAAGTAGCTACGATTATAATGGTGCAGCGTAAGGAGAGAAAATGGAACCAACAATTTCTTTAGAAAAGTATGAGATTGAAGAAATCACCTATTCACGAATAGTCGACGAGTCAGATTTTCAATCAGAAAATTTGCAAGTTTCAGTTAAGTCAGGCTTAACTGAAGATAAAAAATTTGGTAAAGTTACATTGGAAGCTAAATTTTTTGACGATGAAAAAAATAAAAAAGTTTCAGCTAGAATCAGTGGTTATTATACAATCAATGTAGAAGAAGATAGTGAAAAATATATTGCCATTAATGGAACTGCAATATTGTTTCCTTATTTGCGGAGTGCAATATCAATGATTTCAACTCTAGATAGTCAGGATGCTGTTTTAATTCCCACAATAAATGTTTTATCAATACTTGAAAATCAAGAAGAGTGAAGAATTTTTGTTATGTATTATTTACAGCGTTAAACTATTCCCTTATTTAAAAAATACTGATTCATATTTTATGAAATTAATAAGAAGATATCGTTCTGAAAAACCTTGATATTGCGCTGTTTTTAGTCCAACTGAAAATTATTCTTGTTAAACCAGGTCTTAAGAAAGCTCGTAAAGCATCACAATTTAGTAAACGTTAATTCGAAAGAATTACTATACTTACAAAGAGCACCTTTCGGGGTGTTCTTTTTGTACTTTCTTACTAAATTGGTGCAATTGACACAGTTGTTGTGACTTTAGTCGCTTGCAAATGTGGCTGCAACCGGACAAGGCCAGTTGGCTCAAAACGGTAATTAATACGATACTATCAACGTTTCAAATCACTCGAAAGTTTACCTTATTGTTTCTTTTTATACTCTTAAGAAATCAACACAAGTTGTCAGCTCTTTATTACAAAAACATTAATTAGCATTCTAGCATTATCTTCAGTCTAAAATCAGTATTTTGAGTTTTACGAAATCAGTTTTTGAATTTTGTCTAGTCTTACTTCATTTTCCCCTGAAGTTAAGTTTTTGCTCAGCATCATTAGTTAAAAAGGAAAAAGAATGCGTTTTATATTTGGATTTGAGGTTTATAAAATAGGATTAACGTTCTGAAAATTAGATATTACAGACAAAATAAAATTTTTAAAAGCTACAGAGAAACATGGTATAATAATGTAACTAAAGGAGGTAGCATATGTCCTTAGATATAGATAAAGAAAAGATGACAATCATGGGAGTAGCTTTTGAAAACCGATCCGTTTTTAAGAGTGTTTGCTATGCTTTAAGTACAAATATGATTGAAGGATGGCGACCTACGGTTAGTGATGTTGAAAAATTACGAGATGAAGCTCTTGCTCTGGGGATGGCTTAATGAAGCGTAAATGTTATGATTCTTATGACTATATTGATCCGAATAATTTATATACCTATCCAGATTCTTCAGTTCTAAGAAATAAGCAGGAAGAACGAGATGAGCAAAAAGCACGCGATCTTGAATATCGTATGGTTGCTAGTAAGAGTTTGAAATTATTTATTAATCCTATCCCAGTTTATAGTGTAGAAGATATATTGAAAATTCATCAATTTTTGTTTGAAGATATGTATCACTGGGCAGGTGAATTTAGAAAAGTAAATATTTCAAAGAGTGGTAATGCTTTTATACCGATTCAGTCTTTTGATACAGCAATAAAGTTTTTTATAACGCACCAAAAATGGTGCGTTTCTATTTTTTTTGCTATAATAGAAATAAATAAAAGGAGGACTCTCATGATTGGAGAAAATATAAAAACATTACGTAAAACACATGATCTCACCCAACCTGAATTCGCAAAGATTATTGGCATCTCTCGAAATAGCCTGAGCCGTTATGAGAATGGGACAAGTTCAGTTTCGACAGAATTAGTAGATCGTATCTGCAAAAAATTTAATGTTTCCTATATCGATATCGTAGGGGAGGAAAAAATGCTCACACCAGTAGAAGATTATCAGTTAACATTAAAAATAGAATTGATAAAGGAAAGAGGAGCAAATATCTTAGCGCAACTTTATCGTTTTCAAGATGAACAAGGAATTAAATTTGATGATAGTTCTAATCCTTGGGTTCTAATGAGCGATGATCTTTCTGATTTGATTAACACGAAGATTTATCTTGTTGCAACTTTTGAGGATGTAGAGCGATATAATGGCTATTTGGATGGCATTGAACGTGTGCTAGAACAAGCTAGTCATCTAGTGGTGGCTTAATGAAATTAGATAAATTTAGCCAGGATGACTTTATTAAAGCATCTAATCGACTCATTCGTTCTTTAACTCGTGGAAAAACAACTTCATCTCAGCCTAAGGCTATTTTGCTTGGTGGACAGAGTGGTGCTGGTAAGACAACGATTCATCGTATTAAACAAAGGGAATTTCAAGGAAATATTATTATCATTGATGGAGATAGTTATCGCTCTTTTCATCCGAACTACCTTGGTCTACAGGAAAAGTATGGTAAATATAGTGTGGATTATACCAAAGTATTTGCAGGCCAAATGGTTGAATATCTTGTAGATGAGTTGAGTAAACAAGGTTATCATTTATTAATCGAGGGTACCTTGAGAACGACCGAAGTTCCTCGTAAAACAGCACAATTATTGACAGCTAGAGGCTATCAAGTCTCACTTGCACTGATTGCGACTAAGCCAGAATTGTCCTATCTCAGTACTTTGATACGTTATGAGGAGCTCTACGCTATAGATCCTAGTCAAGCTAGAGCGACTCCTAAAACACACCATGATGGAATTGTAGGACATTTGGTTGGTAACTTACGGGAGTTGGAAAAGGAAGAACTTTTTAGACAAATTCAAATTTATCAAAGAGATCAATCGTGTGTTTATGATTCGCAAGTAGACGAAATCTCAGCAGCAGAAGTTTTACACGAATGCCTATTTGGAAAATGGAACACGGTGGAAGAAGAAATGTTGAAGATAGGGCAGGAAAGGTTGAGGGAGTTAGGTGAGGAGTGACAATGGAAAAGTTAATTTTCACATGGACATTTAGTATATAAAATAAGGAGTAAATAATGGAAACTGTAGATACAATTTTAGGAATAGTCGGCTCGTTGCTTGGTATATATGCTACAGCAATTTCTTTAAAAAATAAGAAAGATATTGAAGCGATTATAAAAAATTCTAATAATAGTCAAAATATAGGTAATAATAGTAGCAATAATGTGCAACATATTGGTGATGGGAGAAAATAGATGGCCAATTCTCAGAGTATTGGAAATAATAGTAATAATAATACTCAAAATTTATACTTAACAACTATTGAGCAGCGTACATTGATCCCAACTGTTATTTTTCAACTTTTAAAATATGTTGAAGGATTTCACTCTCAAAACGATGAAAAGTTTTTACTTGAACAACCAGCTGAATTAAAGGCAAAACTACAATTTAATAATTCTAGGAGATATATTAGATTATTTAAAGAGGGTCTAGGTAACTATATTTCACTAGAAAAGGTACTAAAAGATGAATTCACAGATAGTCAAAGAGTAGTTGAAAATATAAAGAATATTTTTATGGATCATACTCCTATAGATGCAGAAGGAAATCCGACAGTAGGTAATGGTGATGAATGTTTGAAAAAGATGCATGATGATATCAAAGAAAGAATCGCGAGAGATCCTGATTTTTTATCTAGTCAAATTGATGACCTAGAATTGGATAAATTTATTATTGCACTTCTTCAATATGGAGTCATGGAGTGTCAGATATTATTGAATCCAAATATTTATATGGAGGATAATAATGTTATTACTTGATAAAAATGCGGAGCCCAAAAAGACTATTTTTTATATCTCAGCTATTGTACATGGCTTGATTTTAAAGAAGATAGTCAATATAGAAAGTCTTTATATAGAACTTCAAAAAGAAATTGAAGATGAACTAAATTATGATTTTTTTATTTTAGCACTAGATTTTCTTTTTCTATTAGATAAAATAAGAGTTAATAATGAAGGAGATATTGAGAGTGTTCATTAAATGTTTGAGTATTATCAGTAAAAATACTGATGTTGTATTGAGAAAAATAGAATTTAAAAATGGAATTAATTTTATAGTAGATTCGGAGAAGTCTGACAAGCATAATAAAGTTGGAAAAACAACATGCTTAAAACTACTGGATTTAAGTTTAGGGGCAAAAAGTAAAGATGCCATTTTTAAAGATTACGAAACACAGAGTGTTAATGAACAATTAAGATTGTTCATTGAAAATCAAAAAATCTATACTGATATGGTGTTAATAGATGATTTCAACAATCCTTCTAAAGAAGTTTCTATAAAGACAGAGTTGTTTAACAGAGGTAAGCGATATATTAATGGTGAGCAAACTTCATATGATGAAGTTAACAAATATTTAAATGAATTATTGTTTGAAAATAGTTCTCAAAAGCCAAGTTTTAGAAGTACAATAAAGTCATTTGTACGGATTTTAATGACTAAGGATAATACTCAATTTTTAAAAGTATTAGATAATTTTTCAAATATTTCGGAATATCGTGCTATATATAATTATTTGTTCGATATTTCAGATCCTAAAAACGATTTAGAGCTTGGTAAATTAAAGCAGGAATTAAAAAAAATAAAAAGTAAGGAAGAGAATTATAAAAAAACAAATACTATAGATGATGTTGTAAAAATAAAACAAATTAATATTGCAATTGATAAAGAAATTGATCGGTTAGAAAAAGAAATAAATGATTTAGTGGATAAAAAAGCATTTGAGAAAAATAGAGTTTATATCAACGATATTAGAACAAAATACGAGGAGATAAGTCGACAATTAAGTAAAATTGATTTTGACATTTTACAGTTACAAAAATATATCAAGGAGGCTGAGGAGAAATCCCAAAGAATAGTTAATCAAGAACTGGCAAATGACTTTTTTCAAGAGATTTCAGAATTGCTACCTAGTATTACTAAAACTTTTTTGGATTTAGTTGAATTTAATTCCCAATTGAGTAGAAACAAATTGTCTTATTTTAATGATAGAATTCAAGAATTGATAAGAGAAAAGGAAAGTAAAGAAAATATATTGACGGAATTGACTGAAAAAAATTCAGAATTTATTTCTTTAGTAGAAGAAAATAAAGTAGATTTATATTATGATAAGTTAAATCAACTAAATGAGTTAAAAATAAAAAAAGTACAAAATGATTCAACAATTATTAGCTTAGGAAACATTGAAGAGCAAAAACATTCTTTAGAAAAAAGAATTTCTGAACTGGAGATGATTGTTAAAAACAATGAAATAGACTATCAGAAAAAAATGGATATTTTTAATAGTTATTTTAAGAATGTTGCAGGTCGAATAAATAAAGAACAACCTGTCTTGCTTTATAATCCCAAAACAAATCAATTTCCAGTTTCAATTGATCAACTATCTGAAGGTACAAGTACAGGAACTAGAAAGTCACTTATCGCTGCGTACGATATTGCTTATCAACTTTTTGCTAGAGAAATTAATAAAGCAACTCCTAAATTTATTGTTCATGATGTTCTTGAGAGTATTGAAGGTGACGATATTAGGGCTTTAGTTGACGAAGTGGAAAGTAATCAAATACAATATATTTCAGCGATTTTAAAAGAAAAGTTGGTATCCTCTGGGATGTCATTGGAGGAACAAAACAAAATGATTATTTTGGAACTTTCTCTGAAAGATAGATTGTTTGAGAAATGAAGTGAGTTATTAAATGTTCATTGTTAAGTGTTTATTATCTAAATCGGATACCTAAGATTTATTCTAAATTTTTATCTATTATAAAATGTACAAAACAATAACAATTCAAATGGTGTGAACTTTTTGGTAAAATCTAGCTCAATTTGTGTATTTTTAGGGTAAAATTCACACCATTTAAATGAAATATATTCAAATTAGATGAAATTGTTCTTTCTGAAAACGTGGGAAAACATCGATTTTAAGCCCAACTTGAAACTTATTCAAATAGAAATGTTTCCAACTAGGTCTTAAGAAAGCTCGTAAAGCATCACAATTTAGTAAACGTTAATCAATACGATTATATCAACGTTTCAAAGCACTCAAAAGTTTATCTTATGGGTGCTTTTTTCGTGTTTTTTTGATGATTTTTAGCAAAATTCACACCATTACTTTTTAAGATTGCGATAAGCAATATCTCCAACTGCCATAGGAACTACATTAGAAGTATTGACATAAATTTGAGTTGTACCTGTATCGCTATGAGTTAATGCTTCAGAAATGGTCTCTAAGCTCATTCCAGACTTTTTAGCAAGTGTCGCTCCTGTATGTCGTAATTTATGAGGTGTAGCATGTGCTGGCTCTTTATGTCACTTTCTGATGCTTTTCATTTTATTGTTTAGATAGTCGGCATGTAAAGGCTTGTTGATGTTTCCTTTGGTGTCGATATATGTAAATAAATTGTTCTGGATTACTGATGATTCCAAACTTTGCTAGTTCACATTTTTGTTGCTCTTTTTAAGAGGTAAGAAGCTGAAGTAAGTCATTAGAAATAGAGAAAATAAGAAATATTTCCATAATAAAACGCATATTATCAGGTTTCTTTGAACTGCACCCCAAAAGTTAGACAGAAAAAATCTAACTTTTGGGGTGCAGTTCAGTAAAAGCTTGATAGTATACGTTTTATCCTAGAAATATTTACTGGCTGTTTTTCTCAAACTGACTTTTTAAGAAGTTACCTTATCAGCAATTCCAAATAAGTTTATGGAGCTATCTTTGGAAAAACTGTAGAATTTCAAAAATTACTACAGACCTTGAATTTTACTTATCATTTCCATGATTTAGATTGCTTACATTTTATTTTGATATGTTTTACGGTAATCTCCAGGAGAAAGTCCAGTCCTTTGTTTAAAAATTTTAGTAAAGTAGGAATAATTATCATACCCTACTTGACAAGATACTTGTGATATCGAGATATTTGTTTGAGATAGGAGAGATTTAGCAGCATTAATGCGCTTATCCGTTATATATTTAACAAGAGTTTCTCCAGTCTCTTTTTTAAAAATTCTAGCCAAATGATCTGCGCTGAGATAAACCATATCTGCTAATATAGAACGATTTATATCTTCATAGTAGTGATGATCTATGTATTCGACGATGCGTTGAATACTATTTTTCTGGTTTTCAATGTTTGTTGCAAATTTCTTAGCATGTGACCAGTAATAATCAAAGTAATCCTGAAAAGATTCAATTGAATGAAAGCGTCGTTGGAATAAGAAATCATGAGTGCTGTTTTGGAATAATTTATGTGCCGAGATTCCATTTTGATCTAGATATATTCCTATTTGTTGGGTCCAATCTAGTAAAATTTGTTGTAGTGTAAAAGTAGGAATTTGAGAATTATAAGCAAGTGAATTAATTTTTTCTCTTAATTCGTATTCACTTAAGGTATCTAAAAAAGTAATTGAAAGAGTTTCTGTTTTAAAGGAAGTTGGGAAACTATGTGGAACACATATAATAGTATTCCAATAAGAAACATATTGTTCATTATAAGTGTAGAGTTCTTTGGTATGAAATAAAATATCGGATATTTTATGGCAACTCTTATATATAATGTTTGAGTATTTACTAAAGTTATTAGAAATTTGAGAATGAATCTCATATGCCAATTTGTCACTACGTTTGGATGAGTCTACTCTAAAGAGACAAACATATTGATCAACCTGGCTTTCCATCTTGAATAGACTTATCAGCTTATAAGAAGGTTGTGAAATTCTTTGAAGTTCTCTTTTTAGTTGAGAAGTCCATGATGGAGTTTCTGCAGAATAATCTTCTTCATTAAGATTGATTGTTAAAACTGCAAGAAAAAAATACTGGTGTTTTTGAAGAATAAAATCTTGTTTGCTTGCTATATTTTCTAGCTCATCAATGCGAGAAATTTGAGGTTTTCTAAGGTAATCATACCAGAAGTTATCTTCTATTTGTAAAAGTGCATCATTTTTTCCGTTTAAGTTATGATTCTCAATTTTACTAATGGCTTTTTGAATAATAAATTCTAATTTTTCAAAGTTAATGGGTTTTAGATAGTATTCGAAACTTTGTAATTCAATTGCTTTTTGAGCATAGTTGAAGTCGGCATAATTGGTTAAAAAAATTGTTTTTATATCATATTTTTCATTTCTAATCCACGATAAGAGTTCGAGACCGCTACCTTGAGGCATTTCTATATCGCTTATCATGAGATCAATAGGATGCTCTCTAATAATATTTTGAGCTTGAGTGAGGCTATAGGCAACATAAACAATGTCAATGTGTAGTTTATCCCAATTTATTTTCTCCCGTAAAGCCTCAATGATAAAGCGATCGTCATCAACTAATAAAATGTTCATTATAACCTCCGTCTATAATCTTGTATGGAATGAGTAAAAGAATTTTAGCTCCACCTTCTTCATTATTTTCAAATGCAATACTATAGTCGTTAGGATAGAGAAGATTTAAACGTTCGATGGTGTTTGTGATCCCAATATGATGTCCATCTTCTGTTATTAGAGACTGTTTCTGATTTAGTTTTGATAAAATTTCTTCAGAGAAACCTGGACCATTATCTTCGATACAAATCTGAATATAAT
Source organism: Streptococcus mitis SK575 (assembly GCF_000257865.1). Taxonomy (GTDB): domain Bacteria; phylum Bacillota; class Bacilli; order Lactobacillales; family Streptococcaceae; genus Streptococcus; species Streptococcus mitis_CQ. Next base: position 43,173 of record NZ_AICU01000076.1, read on the forward strand.
CTGAGTTCTCAGTTTTTACTTTTTTTATCGATAGCAAAATTGTAAATAAATCCTGAAATGAAAAACCGTGTTTGATTGTGTTTTCAATAAATGTTTGTAAAAGTAATGATGGGATAAGAGTATTTTGTAGGTCATCATTGTAGTTTAGTGAAAAGTAGATGCTATTTCCATATCGAATTCGTTGTATTTCTAAATAATCTTTAATATGCTGAACTTCATCTTTAAGTTCTGAAAAATCTTGATTAGCCATAAATAAATGACGGAGATAATTTGAAGTTAGGATAGTTAATTCTTCAATTTCCTTGTAGTTTTTTGTTTGAAGCATACTATGAATCATTGATAACATATTTAAGTAGAAATGCGGTCGAATTTGATTTTTAAGATAATTAAGTTCAATCTTCTTAAGTTCTAGTTGTGAATGGTATTCTCGTATTTTTAATTCTTGCATGTCAAAAATTACTTTATTAAGTTTATCATTTGCCTTATCAATTTCTAGTATACCTTCAGATATAAAAAATTCAGAAGGGGGGATGGAGTCCCCGAGTTGAGAGAGTCGTTCAGTGAGTCTTGTTATCGGTTTAATCATCCACTGACGAATATACAGGATAATGATGATTGATAAAATGGTGATAATGATAGGAACAGCTGATAAAAATACTTCTAAGAGCGTGATATTTCTAAAGACTTCGGCATAATCGACTAAAACATAAATATCGAAAGGTAAATGCGTTTTTTCATTTTGGGCATGAATTAGGTAATTAGAGGACGGTATATTGTTAGGCTCTTTTAGGGAAAGTTTACCATTATTACCAATATTAAGTTTATTGAGAGGTTTTAGGATATCTTCTGAAGATATGACGGCATAAATGATTTTTCCTTCGTAATGAACAGATTTAACTAAGTATTCGCTGTTTTTAGTAGTTACATTTTTCCATTTACGGTCACTTATATCACTACGCAATGATTTTAGATTTGATTTTAACAGTAGATAATCTTCATATGGAATATAAAGATTGGAGACGTTTATAAAATGTTCAGTACTATCGGTTTCTAATAAGAATGTCATGTGAGTTTCATTTTGATATTCAAACTCTGTAAAGCTAGTTTGAACTTTTTTGAGATCTTCTTGATAGTCAAGAAACGTTTGTACATGATTTAATTTCTCTAAAGATTCATTATGCGTTATTGTTGAGTACATAAAGCGTTCTACAGAATGCAATTTCTCATTAACAGAGTCAGCATAAATTTCAATTGAACTACGTAGGTGTACTATATTTTGGTTTTTAATAAAATTTCTGGTTATGTCACTCATAGCAATATTGATTAAAATATTTATCAATAGTAGTACAAGTAGGAGTTTAAAGAAAAAATGAATAGAATGTTTTTTTGATAAGTCGTGATTTAATTTCATATACTAGTCTCCTATTAAAATTATAGCACTTTGAAAATATGATATCATGTAACAAAACAGATATGTTTTATTAAGATGTCGGAAAAGTAATAGTTCTTAAAATTAAAAAACTGAAAAATTGATAAACCTAGTCCAAAAAGTTATATTAAGGGAATTCTTTATGGTGTAAAATAATCGTAGAAAATCAGATAGGAGGAAAAAAATGAAAGTAGCATCTCAACTTCATAAAATAAAATTAAAGCATAGTATTCCGTTATACATATTACTTTTTCCTTCAATATTGCTATTAATTTTATTTTCCTATATTCCCATGTTGGGATTAATTATCGCATTTAAAGACTACTCACCAGCCAATGGTATTTTTGCTAGTCAGTGGGTAGGATTTAAGTACTTTACTCAATTTTTCTCATCATTCCAATTCGGGACAACTATGTTCAATACATTAAAAATTTCACTTTATAGTATTGTAGTAGGATTCCCCTTGCCTATTATACTAGCTATCATTAGTAATCAGTTAAGAGTTGGGAAATTTAGAAAAATATTTCAAGTAACAACTTACTTACCCCATTTTATCTCTACAATGGTTATGTGTGGGATGATTATCTTATTTTTATCTCCTACTAGCGGTTTGTTAGCGAATGTATTTAAGTCTGTTGGAATTACTATTCCAGATTTTTTATCAAAACCTACTAATTTTGCAGGTGTTTATGTTTGGAGTGATGTATGGCAACATATTGGTTGGGATAGTATTATTTATCTAGCAGCGCTTTCTGCAATTGATCCTACATATTATGAGGCTGCAACTATGGATGGTGCCTCTAGGTTACAAAAAATTCGGCATATAGAATTACCATTGCTTTTGCCTACTGCTATGATTCTATTAATATTAAGAGCAGGTAGTTTATTAAGTGTAGGTTTTGAGAAAGTGTTACTACTACAGAATCCTCTTAATTTAGCAGGAAGTGAGATAATTTCGACCTATGTTTATAAAGTTGGTATGGTGAACTTTCAGTATAGTTATTCGACAGCTATAGGGTTATTTAACACGGTAGTTAATCTAATAATTTTGTTATCTGTTAACTGGTTCTCAAAAAGATATACCAGAACGGGTCTTTTTTAAAGGAAGGAGTGCTTAAGGTGAAATGGTTTCATAAATCAAGAAAAACGAACTCTGAATTATTATTTGATATAGTTACCTATGGTTTAGCAATTTTCCTTATCCTGTTAATTGTTTATCCGTTATGGTTTGTAGTGATTGCATCTTTTAGTAATCCTTCAGATGTTGCAAACGGGAAGGTATGGTTTATTCCAAGAGAATGGAAATTAGATGGATATTTACGTCTTATTCAACAACCTTTATTTTTACGTAGCTATTTAAATACAATTTTATATACTGTTGTTGGGACCTTAGTTGCTTTAGTAGTCAATATTCCAGCTGGTTATGCTTTATCTAGAAAAGAATTAGTTGGTAGAAAGTGGATGAGTATTCTATACATAATCCCTATGTTCGTATCAGGTGGCTTGATTCCTACCTACTTAACAGTAAAGAATGTTGGCCTAATTGATACATTTTGGGTAATTGTAATACCTTTTGCGGTTTCATCATACAATATTATTGTTGCTAGAACTTTCTTTAATAATAGTATTCCAGACGGGATGTGGGAGGCTGCGCAAATTGATGGATGTGGTACAATTCGTTATTTTATTAAAATAGTTGTTCCGTTATCAAAAGCTATTATAGCAGTTATTGGACTTTGGACTGCAGTTGGTATTTGGAATTCGTGGTTTAATGCTTTAATTTATTTAACGAATGAAAATTTACAACCATTGCAATTAATTTTACGACGTTTATTAATTAGTAACCAAATGTTACAATCGCAAGCAACAGGAGAAGTGGCATCAGATCTTCGTATCAAGGCTGATATGATGAAATATGCAGCAATTGTTATTTCAACCGCTCCGATTATGTTGTTGTATCCCTTTGTTCAAAAATATTTTAATCAAGGCGTAATGATTGGCGCCTTGAAAGAATAGGAGAAAAACATGAAACATAAATCATTTACATATTTGTTCTTAGGAACAGTTACACTTGCTGGCTTAACAGCCTGCGCAAATTCCAATAATGCGAATAAGGATGATAAATCTGGAGAAGATTCTTATAAAATTACGACTGTTCGTTGGTCTGACTGGGGAGAAGATTATCATAAAGGTTTTCTAACAGATTCGGCCAAGGAAGCAGGTATTGATGTTAAATGGGATACACTTGTGGCAGCAGATTGGTCAGATAAGAAATCTGTTTTGGTTGCTAGCGGAGATTTACCAGATGCATTTTTAGGTTCAAATGCTTTTACAGATTCAGAAATTGCTCAGAACCAATCTTTGTTTATTCCATTGGAAGATTTAATCAAGGAGAACATGCCTAATTTAACTAAGGCTATGGAGAAAGAACCTAAGATTAAAGCTATGATTACTTCACCAGATGGTCATATCTACAGCCTGCCTAAAAAATTACCGATGCGTCCTACAGTAGCTAATCAGCTATTTATTAATAAAAAGTGGCTAGATAATTTAGGATTAAAGGTTCCAGAAACGTATGATGATTTAGTAAAAGTACTACAAGAATTTAAGGATAAAGATGCGAACGGAAATGGAGACGCTTCTGATGAAATTCCATTCGGAGCAGGAAACTTTGATCCAACATTCTCATATATTCTTCCGTTCAATAATCGTTTAGGTGCAGATAATACGTATGAAATGTCTGTAAAAGATGGAAAACCAGTCTACCTTCGTACAGAAGAAAGTTACAAACAAGGGATTGCAGCAATGCACGAATCTTATAAAAAAGGTTTGATTGATCCGGAAATCTTTACAGAAGATACCTCTATGAGTGTAGCGAAACGTATGGATAAGGGAGTAGCTAGAGTAGGTGTTTCTAGTGGTTGGACAGCAGATGCAACGTTTGGCTTACATTCAAGTGAATATATTGCTCTACCTGCTTTAAAAGGTATGGATGGAAAACAATATGTCTTTTCTGACCCAGATCATTACAACTATGGTCGCAATGAAATTTTGATTACAAATAAGAGCAAAAATCCTGCTAAATTATTGAAATGGTTGGATAAATTATATACAGATGAAGCAAGTATTCAGAATTTCTATGGATCATTTGGAATAGCTACTGAAAAGAATGGTGATAAGTTTAAAGTATTACCTCCTAAAGATGGTAAATCAGCCGATGAGTATGCATGGATTCATTCACTTCGAGATTTTGGTCCTAAATACGTAAGCGATGATATCAATAGTCGCGTAGAAATCGATCAAACACAAGGTGATGGATTGAAATTGAAGATGGACCAAGATTTGAAACAATTTTCGTTGCCAGCTTACCCTAATGTGATTTATTCACAAGAAGAACTTAACAAATTATCATCAATCTATGTGAGTATTGAATCTTATGTCAAACAACAAGCATCTAAATGGGTAGTTGAAGGCGGCATAGAAAAAGAATGGGACTCATACAAAGAAACTCTTAAGAATATGGGATTGGACGAATTTATGAAGATTCAACAGGAAGCATATAATCGTTACCAAAAAGAAGTAAAAGAGTAATATTTTATATGAACTCTTGGTTGTATGAACAAGGGACTAGCCAATTATAGGAAGCGAGACTGATAACATCAAATTATCTCGCTTCCTTTATTCTAATTTTTAAAGAAATTTGGAAATGTTTTTTAAATAATTTAGGTAATATTTTTGTGCAACTGACATTCTAAAATATAGAGTTAAGACGATTGATTTTATGGAGAATATATTATGCAAAAATTATTTTCATTAGATGGAAAAGTGGTTAGAATTTTAACTTTTTTGACAGATTTAATTATTTTAAATACTCTATTTATTGTTAGTTGTATTCCAATAGTTACAATTGGGGCATCATTAACTTCTCTTACGACAATGTGGTATCGTATTTTAAAAGGTAAAGATACCGATATTGCTTATCATTATTTTCGGATCTTTAGACGAAATTTTAAACAGTCAACTTTTATTTGGTTGTTTATCCTCCTAATAGAATTACTTTTATATGTGAACTATTGTCTTTGGGGCTATTCAAGTTTATTTTCAGAGTATAGTTTATTGTTAGTGTTGCCCTTTTTATTTGTTATAATACTTTTGATGAGTGTTATTTTTCCCTATATTGGTCTATTTAAAGATAATCTAAAAAATAGTATTGTAAATAGCGTATTAATTTGTATTTTAAATCCAATACAAGCGATCATGTTGGTTTTATTTAATATTTCTGTACTGTATATGAGTTTTAGTAGTCCAGAACGAGTTTTAACCGCTATTTACGTATTTACATTTGGGGGATTTGCTTTTTGCGGATTGATGAATGTAACGATAACAAATAAAATGTTTGATAAGGTAAAGAAATTTACTAAAAGGAGGAAAACAAATTGAAAATTTTTAAGGGAGAGTTTTATCGAATCTCTGTATTAACAGACAAGCTAGTAAGGTTAGAATACTCTCAAACTGGAAGTTTTGAGGATAGAACGACACAACTTATCTATAATAGAGATTTTGGCCAAGTTTCGTTAGATTATATCGAGACATCAAACGTACTAGATATTATGACGGACTATTTTCATCTGCACTTTAATAAAGGAGAATTTAACGCCGAAAATTTATTTATAGAATTAAAAGGAAATTTTGCCGTATATGGTAGTCGCTGGTATTTTGGTGAATCTATTGAAACGTTAAAAGGAACAGCTCGGACTCTGGATAAGGCAGATGGAGCCATCCCATTAGAAGATGGAATTATTAGTCGAAATGGTATAGCCTTATTGGATGATTCTCAAGGATTTATTTGGGATGAACAGTCTGGTTATATTGAGAGAGAAAATCAAATTGACCTCTATTTCTTTGCCTATGGGCATGATTATAGAGGAGCAATCAGAGACTTTTACCATTTGACTGGTTCAACACCCTTATTGCCAAGATATGCTTTAGGGAATTGGTGGAGTAGATATTGGCCATATACGTCAGATGAATATTTGAATTTAATAGACAGATTTAAAACAGAGAAAATTCCATTATCTATCGGTGTTTTAGATATGGATTGGCATATAACTGACATTCCAGCTCGTTTTGGAAGTGGCTGGACAGGATATAGTTGGAATAAAAACTTAATACCTAATCCAGAACAGTTATTGCAACAACTTCATGATAGAAAGTTAAAACTCTCCTTAAATGTCCATCCTGCTGATGGTATACGGGCTTATGAAGAAGCTTATCCTCAAGTCGCAAAACGATTGGGGTTAAATGTAGAACTAGAAGAACCTGCTATTTTTGATTTTTTTAATCCTTCTTTTAGGGAAGCTTACTTTAAAGATGTTCATTATGAGCTAGAAAAGCAAGGAGTAGATTTTTGGTGGATTGACTGGCAACAGGGGACTCAAGGCATGTTGGATCCACTGTGGCTTTTAAACCATTATCACTATCAGGATAGTTGTAAAAATGCAGAAGGGGGTTTGATTTTATCAAGATATGCAGGTCCTGGTAGTCATCGCTACCCTGTTGGTTTTTCAGGGGATACTATTATTAGTTGGAATTCCTTAAGATTTCAACCTTATTTTACAGCGACTGCATCTAATATCGGTTATAGTTGGTGGAGTCATGATATCGGTGGACACATGCTGGGGGATTATGACGAAGAGCTACAAACTAGATGGCTACAGTTTGGCGTTTTTAGTCCGATAACTCGATTACATAGTTCCAGAAGTCCCTTCAATAGTAAAGAACCTTGGTTTTTTTCAGAAACAACATCTAAGATTATGAAGAAATACCTTCGTTTGAGACATCAGATGATTCCCTATCTATACACTATGAATGTAAATACACACGAGGAAGGTGCCCCATTAATCAGCCCAATGTATTATTTCTATCCAGAGAATGATGAGAGTTATAGTGTTCCAAATCAATACTTTTTTGGAACAGAACTGATGGTGGCTCCCATTGTAGAAAAGATGGATTTGGCATTCCAATCTGCAAAAGTAGATGTATGGTTCCCTGAAGGTTTATGGTATGACTTCTTTTCAGAGAAAAAATATACAGGTGGTGTGAAGTTAAGTGTTTATAGAGACATTTCGACTATACCTGTGTTTGCAAAAAGTGGTGCAATTATTCCCTTGGTTGGTTCTGAGATAGATATGGGTGTTGATTTACCTGAAGTTGTAGATTGGTATGTATTCCCAGGCAAACAACATTCTTTTGAAATGATTGAAGATCAAAATGGTCAAAGATATAAAACAAAATTATCAATCGACTGGGAAATGGGGATGGTGGAGTTAACATTACAAGGAGATTCTAGAATCGTTCCAAGCAATAGAAAACATAGAATTCATTTTAAAGGAACGAATGTGTCTATAATTGAATTTCCAAATAAGAATGATACAGCTAGATTTGAATGGAAAGATAATAAAATACCATCTCTGAATGATGAAGTTTTCAGACTACTAAAGACAGCTTCTCTTCCATATGAATTAAAAGATAGATTGTTAAATCAATTCATCAATGCCAAAAATTATCATGACTTAATGAATATCTTGCATCATCAGGATAAGGAATTGAGAGGGCGTTTGTTGGAAATGATATTTACTAGCGAAAACTAATTGAGACATTTCGTATACAATTTTTATTCTTTAATTACTAATTATTTATTTTTAATGTGTAACAGTTTTACATCTCTATTCTTATTGGCTTGTATTGTAGTAATTACAAGTTTGGCATAGGGATGTTTTTGTTTACTGAAGAGGAAAGGATAAGATAAGTATGTGTCAAGGTTTGAAACATTTTTTAATA
>NZ_AICU01000077.1:0-77107 GCF_000257865.1 Streptococcus mitis SK575
AACTAAAAAACTATCTGACCTTAACCTAAGGCCAGATAGTTCATCATTTTTATTTTTCAGCTGTAAGGGCAGCCATTGTGATGTAGTTGTATGGTTTGTTGAAGTGTGGCAAGAAGAAGAGGTCTGTCAATGCCAATTTATCAATTGTCACATGTTCTTGGATAGCAAGTGAGAACATGTGGATTCCCATGCTAATTGCAGAATCGTGTGAAACCATTTGTGCACCAAGAATTTCACGGCTATCTTTGTCAAAGACAATCTTGATGGCAACTTCATGGTTATCATGTTTCATAAATTCTGGTTTTTGAAGATCGTTAAAGCCTGTTTCAGTTGCATTGTAACCAGCAGCTTTAGCTTTTTCAAGAGTCAAACCAGTTGAAACCATGTGAAGTCCGTAAATTGAGATACCATTTGATCCTTGCACACCGATTCCTTCCAATTCATGTCCACAAGCGTTGTAGGCACCAACGATACCAGTACGAACTGCATTTGAAGCAAGGGCGATATAGCTTGTGTCTTTGCGAGCGTTGTCATAAACAGTCGCACAGTCACCAACGGCAAATACACCAGGAAGTGAAGTTTCTTGTTTCTTGTCTACAAGGAAGGCACCGTTACGGAAGAGTTCAATCTTACCATCAGCAAGGGCTGTATTTGGACGGAAACCAACTGCAAGAACAACCATATCCACGTCGAAAGTTTCTTTATCAGTAATCAAGCGTTCAACTTTACCGTCACCCTCGATTGCTTTAACAGTTTGACCAAGCGCCAAGCGGATGTTGTGGTCTTCCAAGTTCTTCGCCATCATTTGTGTGAAGTCTTTGTCATAGTAACCGTTCAAGACTGTATCAACAATATCAACAAGGACAACTTCTTTTCCAAGACGCTCAAAGGCTTCAGCAAGTTCAACACCGATGTAACCACCACCAACAACGGCGATACGGTCAAGGTGTTGACTCTTGTCAGCAAGTTTATTGATAACTTCTTCAGCGTTTTGGTACAATTTAACGAATTGTACATTTTCAAGAGTTGCTTTAAATTCGCGGTTGCCTTTAACAATTTCAACACCTTCGATTGGTGGCAAGATTGGTGTAGAACCTGTAGCGAAAATCAATTTCTCGTATGATTCTTTGTGTTCTTTTCCTTCAACTTCTGCTGTAACTACTTTGTTATCATAGTCGATTGAAAGAACTGGTGAGTTCATGTAAACCTTAGCACCTTTAGCTTCCAATTTTTCTTTATCAGAATAGAACAAGCCTTCAGCACCGTCAATTTGTTCACCAATCCAAAGAGCCATTCCACATCCTAGGAAAGAGATGTTAGAGTTTTGGTCAAATACAACGATTTCGTTCTCATTTCCAAAATTATCCAACATAGTATTAATACATGCTGTACCAGCGTGGTTAGCACCGACTACAACGATCTTACTCATAAAAAATTTCCTACCTTCATTCTAAATTTACCCTACTAGTATAACATTTACTGTTAGCGTTTACAAGAGTTTGGCTGATTTTTCCTATTTTTTTGTAAAAAATTGTAAATAATCTGTATCTTAACACGGATTCTTGCAATTTTTCTTCATTTCCTGAGCATATTTCTTGACATCTTTACAAATTTTATTTGTGAAAACGCTGACTTTATGGTATGCTAGTATCATGGAAAGAAAATGTAAGGGGTTCATTTTTCATAAATTTACTATATTTCAACCTTCTTTTCATAAGAGAAAGGAGTTGGTAGCTTGCCTCTTAGTTCACATTCTGAACGCCTAATGGGAACCACTATCACTATTTCATTAGTGGATGAGCGAGCCGATAGCTTGCTCCAGAAATCCTTTGATTTACTCAGAGAGCTAGAATACCGCTTCAACGCTAATAGCCAAGAATCTGAGTTGATGGAAATCAATCATCAAGCTGGAATAGCCCCCGTCAAGGTTCATCCAGACCTGTTTGAACTGATTTCACTTGGGTTAGAGCATAGCCTAGCGCCCTCTAGCCATCTCAACATCAGTATTGGTCCCTTAATTCAAACCTGGCGTATCGGTTTTTCAGATGCCAAGGTCGCCCAGCCTCAAGAAATTGAATCGGTGCTCCCTCTAATCAATCCTCATTATATCGAGTTAGATTCTTCTACTTCTACTGTATTCTTGAAGCAGAAAGGAATGAAGATTGATCTAGGTTGTCTAGCCAAAGGATATAGTGCAGATAAGGTTGCCCAATTTCTGAGAGCAGAGGGAGTGACTTCTGCCCTGATTAATCTGGGAGGGAATATCCTGACTATTGGAAAAAATCAGGCAAGAGGGAATCAACCTTGGCAAATCGGGATTCAAGACCCAGCCAATCCTAGGGGAAATCACTTAATGACCATCCCTGTTGTCAATCAATCTGTCGTGACTTCAGGCATTTATGAACGTCACCTGACAGTCGATGGAAAAGATTACCATCACATTTTTGACAGTCAGACAGGATATCCTGTTGAAACAGAACTCGCTAGTCTCACAATCATCTCTGATAAGTCAGTTGATGGTGAAATCTGGACAACTCGACTCTTTGGAGAAAGACCTGCTTCTATCCTCTGGCAAGTCGAAAGTTTGGAGGGAATCGAAGCGATTCTGATTGATAAGGAAGGTCACCTAAGCTGTTCTTCAGGAATCCCTACTCTATAGAGACAACTGTTTCAATGGAGTTTTAAAATCGTATTATGTAAAAAGAGAAAGGAAATCTCATGTTAAAACTTATTGCTATTGTTGGAACAAATTCAAAACGTTCTACAAACCGTCAATTGCTTCAATACATGCAAAAACACTTTGCTGACAAAGCTGAAATTGAACTTGTTGAAATCAAGGATATCCCTGTCTTTAACAAGCCAGCTGACAAGCAAGTACCTGCTGAAATTCTGGAAATTGCTGCTAAAATCGAAGAGGCAGATGGCGTTATTATCGGTACTCCTGAGTATGACCACTCTATCCCAGCTGTTTTGATGAGCGCTCTTGCTTGGTTGTCTTATGGTATTTACCCACTCTTGAACAAACCAATCATGATTACAGGTGCTTCTTACGGTACACTTGGTTCATCACGCGCCCAATTACAACTTCGCCAAATCTTAAACGCACCAGAAATCAAAGCAAGTGTCCTTCCTGATGAATTCTTGCTTTCACATTCTCTTCAAGCCTTTAATCCAAGTGGAGATCTAGTAGATCTTGATGTTATTAAAAAACTGGATGCCACTTTTGACGACTTCCGTATCTTTGTAAAAATTACAGAAAAATTGCGCAACGCACAAGCCCTACTTCGCAAAGATGCTGAAGACTTTGACTGGGAAAATTTGTAAGATAGGAGACCAAAAAGAATGAAATTTGTTGGACTTGTAGGATCAAACTACGATCAATCATATAACCGTAAACTCTTGGAATTCATCCGTCGTCACTTCAAACTCAAATTTGAATTAGAAGTTCTCGAAATTGACGAAGTTCCAATGTTTAACCAAGACGAAAAATGGGACGAAAGCTTCCAATTGCGTCTCTTGTATAACAGAATTACACGTGCTGATGGTGTCATCATTGCTACTCCTGAGCACAACCACACAATCTCAGCTTCTCTAAAATCTGTTCTTGAATGGCTTTCATACGAAGTTCATCCATTTGAAAACAAACCAGTCATGATTGTGGGAGCTTCTTACTACGACCAAGGTACTTCTCGTGCCCAAGTTCACCTTCGTAAGATTCTTGACGCTCCAGGTGTCAATGCCTATACGCTTCCAGGTAACGAATTCCTTCTTGGTAAAGCCAAAGAAGCTTTCGACGATGAGGGCAATATCACAAATGAAGGAACTATTAATTTCCTTGAAACATGCTTGGACAACTTTGTAAAATATGTGGGAGTCGTTTCAAAATTGAAAAAACCAAAACCAATTGCACCAGAAGATTTATATTGTACAAATTCAATTGCAACTACCATTCAAGGTGTTGATCCAGACGATCCTGAATGGGTAGAAAAAGCAGCTGAACTTGTTGGAGCTGTTTCTGGAGATACTTACGTTAAATTAGACCATGGTATCTTGACAGTTAACCAAATTGACATGTTCTTGAAGGCAATGCCATTTGAATTGACATTTGCAGATGATAATAATCAATTCTTGTACTTTAATAACGCACACCAAGATCCAAATACAATGTTTGGTAAACGTGTACGTGCTCAATCAGGAAACCGTTTAGGAACTGTACACGGTTCATTGCCAGATTCTAGAATGAAAAACGTTGAATGGGTTGTCGGCGTATTGCGTAACGGAGACCAAGAATATGTCCGTACAATTGTGCCAGGAACACCTGAAGGTGTTATTAATACCCATAATTACCAAGCAATGTACTATCCAGATGGTTCATATGCTGGAATTAATGAGATTATCTTTAATTTCCAACCATGGCTTGACTGGTACCTTAATACAACTGGTCAACGTCTAGTTGGTGGAAATGCTGCAGCTCCTGCTGGAGGACACGGTGGCGCAGATGCCACATCTGGAGCTTCTGATTCAGGTGATGCTGGAGGCCACGGTGGTGGCGCAGACGCTACATCTGGAGCAAGTAATTAATAATTTTAGGAACCGTTATGGTTCCTTTTTTAGTGACTCTTTATCAACTGTTCTTGGTGGTATGTCAATCCTTCTCTATGGAGTTATAGCCAGCAACGGTTTGAAAGTCTTGATTAAAGAACGTGTTGATTTTGGTCAAATGCGTAACCTCATCATCGCAAGTGCTATGTTAGTCCTTGGACTTGGAGGAGCTATCCTTAAACTTGGTCCAGTTACCCTTTTAGTTACTGCCCTATCAGCCATGACAGGAATCATCTTGAACTTAATCTTGCCATACGAAAATAAAGACTAATACTCTTCGAAAATCTCTTCAAACCACGTCAACGTCTCCTTGTATTATATATGTGACTGACTTCGTCAGTCTTATCTACAACCTCAAAGCAGTGCTTTGAGCAACCTACAGCTAGTTTCCTAGTTTGCTCTTTAATTTTCATTGAGTATAAGAGTCTAAACACATCAAAAAACGAGCATTTCCAATTACGGAAGTGCTCATTTTTCTTCTTTCTAAAAAAGGAAAGCCCTGCGGCCTTCCTTTGTCTTACTTACGTTTCTTCTTCGCTTTCTTCATTTTATTAGCCATGCGTTTCATGGACTGTTTCATAGCAAATTCACCGATTTTACCTTTGAGTCCGCCACCAAACATCTGGCTCATATCTGGCATTCCTGCTCCTCCGAGAGCTGACAAGTCAGGCATCCCACCTTGTCCCATCATTCCTTCCAGGGCAGACATATCCATTCCTCCCATATTTGGCATATTTTTAGGAAGGTTGTTTGGATTGATTCCCATTTGCTTCATCATTTTGTTCATATCCCCAGACATGACACCCTGCATGAGTTGTTTAGCCTGGTTAAAGTCCTTGATAAATTTATTGACTTCGACAAAGGTATTTCCAGAACCAGCAGCGATACGACGGCGACGGCTCGGATTTAACAAATCTGGATTTTCACGTTCTTCAGGTGTCATTGAAGACACAATAGCACGTTTGCGAGCAATCTGGCGCTCATCTACCTTCATGTTTTGAAGGGCTGGATTGTTGGCCATACCTGGAATCATCTTGAGCAAGTCTTCCATTGGCCCCATGTTCTGCACCTGATCCAACTGATCGATGAAATCATTAAAATCAAAAGTGTTTTCACGCATCTTCTCAGCCATTTCAAGGGCTTTTTGCTCATCGTATTCTTGAGAAGCTTTCTCAATCAGAGTAAGCATATCCCCCATACCAAGGATACGGCTAGACATGCGATCTGGGTGGAAGGTTTCAATGTCCGTAATCTTTTCACCTGTACCAGTGAACTTGATTGGTTTACCAGTAATGTGACGAACAGATAGGGCCGCACCACCACGAGTATCCCCATCAATCTTAGTAAGGATAACCCCAGTCACTTCTAACTGAGCATTAAACTCACGCGCAACATTGGCCGCTTCTTGACCAATCATGGCATCAACGACGAGCAGAATTTCATTTGGTTGAGCTAGTGCTTTCACGTCACGAAGCTCATTCATCAAAAGCTCATCAATCTGCAAACGACCTGCCGTATCAATCAAGACATAATCGTTGTGATTGGCTTGGGCTTGTTCCAAACCTTGACGTACAATCTCAACAGCTGGTACTTCTGTTCCAAGTGCAAAGACAGGCACATCAATCTGTTGACCCAGAGTTTTCAACTGGTCAATGGCCGCAGGACGGTAAATATCCGCCGCAATCATCAAAGGACGAGCATTTTCTTCTTTCTTAAGTTTGTTGGCCAATTTACCAGCAAAAGTTGTTTTACCAGCCCCCTGCAAACCAACCATCATGATGATTGTAGGAATCTTAGGTGACTTGATAATCTCAGCCGTATCAGAACCTAAAACAGCTGTCAGTTCCTCATCAACGATTTTAATAATCTGTTGCGCAGGATTAAGTGTATCAATGACCTCATGGCCGACTGCACGCTCACGAACTTTCTTGATAAAGTCCTTTACAACAGGCAAAGCAACATCGGCTTCAAGCAAGGCCAAACGAATTTCTTTGGTTGCCTCTTGAACATCAGATTCAGAGATTTTTCCTTTTTTACGTAGATTTTTAAAGACGTTCTGCAAACGTTCTGTTAAACTTTCAAATGCCATTTTTCTTCCTCTTATTCTCTATTATCAATGCTTGTTAAAATTTCTATCTGCTCCTGCAGAAAGCTATCCTTGGGATAGCGCTCCAAAATCTGGTCAAAAATTTGACTGCGGACAATGTAGTCCGAGTACATGTGCAATTTCATCTCATAATCTTCCAGAATCTTTTCTGTCCGCTTGATATTATCATAGACAGCCTGACGACTGACACCAAACTCCTCGGCAATCTCAGCAAGGCTGTAATCATCAGCGTAGTAAAGCTCTATATAATTCATTTGCTTATCTGTCAAAAGTGCCGCATAAAATTCAAAGAGCGCATTCATACGATTGGTTTTTTCGATTTCCATAACTTTTATTATACCAAAAATTAGCCTAATCTACCACATTAGCAGGCTAATCCTAGAAGATAGCTAGCTAAATTTGAAAAAGACAAGAGACTAGCCCCAAGTAATTTCCAATTGATAGCTGGCAAAGGGTTGTCCCTCTTGATTTTGTAGTTGATAATCTAGTTCAATCTTTTGCCCATCAACTTGATAATGGGTAGTTTGGATGATAAACTCCTGCATGCCCATAGGTGTAGGGATATAGGCTAAACTATCGCTATCCTTTAGAAAGCGCATAATGGTCTTGGGATTGGAAAATCGACTCATCACCAGTTCTTGACCATGAAATTTAATAACCACTTTTTCCTTTTCCTCATTATAAAAAAGCAGGTAGCTATAATCTCCTTTTTCATGCACTTCCACGTCATAAAGCTGGTCAATCACTTCCAACTGCTCATCAAACTGAATCGTATTTCGCATCCGAATCTTCATATCAGGTCCTCTTTCTTGTCTCTTGTCCTACTATTTTACCAAAAACTCTAGCTTTTTGCTATAATGGTCATATGAACGAAAAAGTATTCCGTGACCCAGTTCACAACTACATCCATGTCAATAATCAAATCATCTACGACTTGATTAATACAAAAGAATTTCAGCGTTTGCGTCGTATCAAACAACTGGGAACTTCCAGTTACACCTTCCACGGTGGAGAACACAGTCGCTTCTCTCACTGTCTAGGAGTCTATGAAATTGCACGACGTATCACGGAGATTTTTGAAGAGAAATATCCTGAGGAATGGAATCCTGCCGAGTCTCTCTTGACCATGACCGCTGCTCTCCTACATGACCTTGGTCATGGTGCCTACTCCCATACTTTTGAACATCTCTTTGATACAGACCATGAAGGCATTACTCAGGAGATTATCCAAAGTCCTGAAACGGAGATTCACCAAGTCCTGCTACAAGTGGCGCCAGATTTTCCAGAAAAGGTTGCCAGTGTTATTGATCATACCTATCCTAACAAGCAGGTTGTGCAACTCATTTCCAGTCAGATTGATGCAGACCGCATGGACTATCTCTTGCGCGACTCCTATTTTACAGGAGCATCCTATGGGGAATTTGACCTGACTCGCATCCTCCGAGTCATTCGTCCTGTCGAAAATGGTATCGCCTTTCAGCGCAATGGCATGCACGCCATCGAAGACTATGTCCTCAGTCGCTACCAGATGTATATGCAGGTCTATTTCCACCCAGCAACACGCGCCATGGAAGTTCTCCTACAGAATCTCCTCAAACGCGCCAAGGAACTCTATCCTGAAGAAAAAGATTTCTTTGCCCGAACTTCTCCACATCTCCTGCCTTTCTTTGAAAAAAATGTGACCTTGTCTGACTATCTAGCTCTGGATGATGGTGTGATGAATACCTACTTCCAGCTCTGGATGACCAGTCCTGACAAGATTCTCGCAGACTTGTCGCAACGCTTTGTCAACCGCAAGGTCTTTAAATCCATTACCTTTTCACATGAGGACCAAGATCAACTCGCCAGCATGAGAAAATTGGTTGAGGACATCGGCTTTGACCCCGACTACTACACTGCTATTCATAAGAACTTTGACCTCCCTTATGATATCTATCGGCCCGAATCTGAAAACCCAAGGACACAGATTGAGATTTTACAAAAGAATGGAGAACTGGCCGAACTCTCTAGCCTGTCTCCTATCGTCAAATCCCTTGCTGGCAGTCGACACGGAGATAATCGTTTCTATTTTCCAAAAGAAATGTTGGACCAAAACAGCATCTTCGCAAGTATCACCCAGCAATTTTTACACTTGATTGAGAACGATCATTTTACCCCAAATAAAAACTAGAAGAGGAAATTTATGAGTATTAAACTAATCGCCGTCGATATCGACGGAACCCTAGTCAACAGCCAAAAGGAAATCACTCCTGAAGTCTTTTCTGCCATCCAAGATGCCAAAGAAGCTGGTGTCAAAGTCGTCATTGCAACAGGCCGCCCTATCGCAGGTGTTGCCAAACTTCTGGACGACTTGCAGTTGAGAGACGAGGGTGACTATGTGGTGACCTTCAACGGTGCCCTTGTCCAAGAAACTGCTACAGGACATGAGATTATCAGCGAATCCTTGACTTATGAGGATTATCTGGATATGGAATTCCTCAGCCGCAAGCTCGGTGTCCACATGCATGCCATTACCAAGGACGGTATCTACACTGCCAATCGCAATATCGGAAAATACACAGTTCACGAATCAACCCTCGTCAGCATGCCTATCTTCTACCGTACACCTGAAGAAATGGCTGACAAGGAAATCGTCAAGTGTATGTTCATCGATGAGCCTGAGATTCTTGATGCTGCGATTGAAAAGATACCAGCCGAATTTTATGAGCGCTACTCCATCAACAAATCTGCTCCTTTCTACCTCGAACTCCTTAAAAAGAATGTGGACAAAGGTTCAGCCATCACTCACCTAGCTGAAAAACTCGGATTGACCAAAGATAAAACCATGGCTATCGGTGACGAAGAAAACGACCGTGCCATGCTGGAAGTCGTTGGTAACCCCGTTGTCATGGAAAACGGAAATCCAGAAATCAAAAAAATCGCCAAATACATCACCAAAACAAATGATGAATCCGGCGTTGCCCATGCTATCCGTACATGGGTACTGTAAAAGGGTATGAATAGACGAAAACCGCTCAGCTGAGCGGTTTTTGATGTCTAATTACTGCCCCCTGCAGGAATCGAACCTGCAACTACTCCTTAGGAGGGAGTTGTTATATCCATTGAACTAAGGGAGCTAGATAAAAACTCTGCTGAAAAAGCAGAGTTTTTTAGTCGAATTAACGACGGATTTCTTTGATACGAGCTGCTTTACCTTGAAGAGCACGCAAGTAGTACAATTTCGCACGACGTACTTTACCATAACGAACAACTTCGATTTTTTCAACACGTGGAGTGTGGATTGGGAAGATACGCTCAACACCTACACCGTTAGAGATTTTACGAACTGTGTAGTTTTCTGAGATGCCAGCACCTTTACGTGCGATAACAACACCTTCAAAAATCTGGATACGTTCACGGTTACCTTCGACAACTTTCGCGTGTACACGAACAGTGTCACCAGGACGGAATGATGGGATATCTGTACGAAGTTGACCTTCAGTCAAGCTTTGGATTAATGGATTCATTTTATTCTCCTATCTTTGTCAATCTTGAGGAATCTTCCTCAGCGGATAAACTGTATTTTTGTGCGTCCATTACACACAAGATACAGTTTACCAAATTTCCACAAAAAAGTAAAGAAATTTATAGCAGAATTCCTAAAAAAATCGCAACCAAACCACCTAGGTAGGTCAAAGTCAGGTAAGAATAAAAGACCTTATTATCACTTAGCAACCTTTGGAGTTCGTCATTCAAGGTCGAAAAAGTTGTCAAACCTCCACAAAATCCTGTTGCTAAAATAGCATAGACTTCCTTAGACTCCACATGATTGTAGAATAATCCAATCAAAAAACAACCTAAAAGATTGGCTATGAGCGTTCCGAGGGGCAATTTAGATGCTTGATTATAGCGGGAAAAGAAATAGCGCACTAAAGCTCCGAAACCACAAGCAATTGCAAGATAGACGATTACCATTTCTTCCTCCCTAGAAAATAAGCCAAGAGTAAACCTCCACCGATACTCAAAAGTAAATACATGACCAAACTAAGATACCGCCCTGTATCCAGTAGTTTCACAGCATCAAGCATGAGACTGGAAAAGGTTGTCAAACCACCACAAAAGCCCGTCCCCAGCGCTAAAACCAAGCCCTTACTGGTCCCCTTATAGACCAGATAGCCCTTGACAAGATAAACCAGGCAGAAAATGCCTAGATAGTTGACAAGAAGGGTTCCCAAAGGAAAATCTGGACTGGCTGGTAACCAAGTGGAAACCAAGTAGCGAACCAGTCCGCCCAACATAGCAGCTAGAAAAATCCCTAGCGCATAAAATTGTTCTTTTTTCATTTGATATTTTGATCCTGATAATCACGCGAACGTTTGAGTATGTCCGAAAAAGTCGCTACAATAGTCTCCTGATAGCGCTTGTCCTCTACACGACTCCTAACCTTTTCAAAGATAATTGCTTCTCTCTTGGTATCTAAAATCGGTTTCCCTGAAGCCTTCTTATAAGCAACAACCCCTTCAACTAAGTGCATTCGTGCTTCTAATAATTTGACAATTTGGTCATCTATTTGATCAATTTCTTGACGAATACTATCTAAATCCATACAGTCTCCTCCTTTATTTGAATTATTGTATCAAAAAGCCATCAAATAGGCTAGTAAAATCCCAACTCTCGATAAGAAAAATGCACTGATTGATTACATCAGCGCACTTTTGTGCTTATCCTACTTTAGCAGCCAATTCTTCTGCGAATTGTTCTAAGCGTTCAATATCTTCTTCTTCAGCAGAAAGATCAACTTTAACACACTCTGAACCTTTTTCTGCTCCTGTTGACACAAAGACACGATCAAAGTCATCTACAGCCTTACAGAATTCATCGTAGAAGGTATCTCCTGAACCAACCACTCCGTAGATTTTACCATTCAAGTTGAGATCTGCTAGGTCTTCGTAGAAGTCCATCATCTCATCTGGCAATTCACCATCACCATAAGTATAGGTCGCAACGATAGCGATGTCTGCTTCTAAGAAGTCTGAAGCGTCAACCGTTGTACATTCATCAACATCGACATCCAAGCCCAAGTCACGTAATTTGTCTGCTACAATATCTGCAATTTCTTCGGTATTACCGGTCATACTGGCAAATACAATTTTTGCTAATGCCATATCGTCCTCCTCAATTTATCTTTCTCCATTATATCACATCTTTTTCATTTTAAAAATAAAAATTCTTGTGCTACAATGAAATGAGAAAGAATTGAGGTTATTTATGGAAATTTGCCATCAAATTTTAGAAAAAATTAAAGAATACGACACGATTATCATTCACCGTCATATGAAACCAGATCCTGATGCCTTGGGAAGTCAAGTGGGATTGAAAGCTCTTCTCAAACATCATTTCCCTGAAAAAACCATCAAAGCCGTAGGTTATGATGAACCAACTCTAACTTGGATGGCTGAGATGGATCTTGTTGAAGATAGTGCCTACCAAGGCGCCCTTGTCATCGTCTGTGATACGGCCAATACTGCTCGTATCGATGATAAGCGCTATCGTCAAGGTGATTTTCTCATTAAGATTGACCACCATCCAAATGATGATGTATACGGTGACCTGTCTTGGGTCGATACTAGTTCAAGTAGCGCTAGCGAGATGATTACCCTATTTGCCCAAACAACCCAACTGGCCTTGTCAGATCGCGCTGCTGAGTTGCTCTTTGCAGGAATTATTGGTGATACAGGCCGCTTCCTTTATCCTTCTACGACTGCACGGACTCTTCGCCTGGCTGCTTATTTGAGAGAACAGAACTTTGACTTTGCGGCTCTCACTCGCAAAATGGACACTATGAGCTACAAAATCGCTAAACTGCAAGGCTACATCTACGACCATCTGGAAGTGGATGAAAATGGTGCAGCGCGCGTTATCCTGAGTCAAGAAGTCTTGAAACAATTCAATGTTACCGATGCTGAAACTGCCGCTATTGTCGGTGCACCTGGACGCATTGACAGTGTGAGCCTCTGGGGAATTTTTGTGGAGCAGGCTGATGGCCACTACCGAGTTCGCTTACGCAGTAAAATTCATCCTATCAATGAGATTTCCAAGGAACATGATGGCGGAGGCCACCCTCTAGCAAGTGGTGCCAATTCCTATAGCCTAGAGGAAAACGAAATCATCTACCAAAAGTTAAAAAACTTGCTTAAAAACTGATAAAACACTTGCCAAACTTTTCAGAATCTGATAGACTAGTATGGTAACAATCTATGGCTCGCAAAGAGACCATGGCAGAAAGGAAATATTGCAAAATGAAAAAAGATATCCATCCAGAATATCGCCCAGTTGTCTTCATGGACACAACTACTGGTTACCAATTCCTTAGCGGTTCAACAAAACGCTCTAACGAAACAGTTGAGTTCGAAGGCGAAACTTACCCATTGATCCGTGTGGAAATTTCATCAGACTCACACCCATTCTACACTGGACGTCAAAAGTTCACTCAAGCAGATGGACGCGTGGATCGTTTCAACAAAAAATACGGTCTCAAATAATGATAAAAAAGAACAGCTTCGGCTGTTCTTTTTTGTTTACTGCTGTTTTCATGTTCCAGACTCAAAAAACTTTGCACTCTCAATAACCAAACAATGGTTTCCAGAGTACAAAGTTTTTTCTTGCCTAAAAAGTATAAAAGATATATACTAGCTATATATAGTATAGATTGGAGATATACCATGACTACATCACTTACTAAGCAATACAATTTTAAAATCAATGAATCATCAATGGAACAAGCTAGAGCTATCATCAAGGAAAAAGGAATGACTATGACTGATGCTATTAGTCTTTTTATCGAGCAGATTGTTCTCGAACAGGATTTGCCAATAAAAACTGCAGAAGATTTACATCGTGAGCGATTGATTCAGGAACTACAAGCCCAATCGGAACGCGCCTTAAGAGAATACGAATCCGGACAAGGGACTTCCCTAGACGATATGAGGCTACGATATGGCTTATAAAGTGATTCTATCTACTGAAGTGAGTCAGGCAATTGACAGTATTCATGATTATATCACTACTGTTCTTTTATCACCTCAGTCTGCTAAAAATACTGTGGTTAAAATTTTAGACGGCTTAAAAAGTTTAGAAACCTTTCCTGAAGCTGGCTTTGATGCAGATGAAAAAATCGGACTTAAAATCAATAGTAAGTACCCCACACGAGGAAAAATTATCGGGCAGTATATCTTGCTTTACTTTATCGATCAAACTCAAAAAACTGTTTTTCTTTCCCACTTATTCCACACAAAAAGCGACTATGTTACCTTGCTACAAAGCAAAAATAACAAAAACTCAAAATCATCATTTTAATGTCCACTGCTCTTAATCATACTTTATATTCATAAAGAATACAATCTTCATTTTCATAAAAAACTCAAAAAAACTTTGCACTCTAGCTAGCCACACGATGGTTTCTAGAGAACAAAGTTTTTTTATTAGTGCAGATTTACTCTTCCTTATCTAGATTTTCAGTTCCTTTTGTTGTATTGTCTTCCCAAAGTATACGCTCGATACGATGGAAACCTGACCAACCTTTCTCGGTCTTGTTTTCGTCCATATAGTCTGCCAAACGGAAGTCAATCTTGACATCTGACTCACCAAAACTTTCGGCAATTGGTTCTGAACGCTCATAAGACATACGAATCAATGGATAGACCTTCTTGGCTTCTTCTAACTTACCTTCTTTCAACAGTTTGACAAAGCCTTCCGTATCTGTCAAAAGTTTATCAATTTGCTCTTGCACAAAAGTCTTATAGTCAGCAGTGGCCTTATCAAGCATTTTCTACTTGTCTTCAGACAAGGCTGTAACCTTAGATGAATCGGTTGTATCTGCTGATTTTTCAAACCCAACAGCACAAGCTTGTCAATAGCAAGACTGAAGATAAAAGGACAAAATCTAGTTTTTTCATTATTTACTCCTATCGGTTCAGGAAACCTGAATTAATTTTACGTCTCATTATACCACGTTTCCACTCATTTTTTAATAAATTTTCAGAAAATTTAATGTTGGGGGATTTATACTAACAATAGACTTTTAACCTCAAAATTGATAAAATAAGAAGGAAAATAAGATAAAAGGAAACTATAAATCACCATGATGAACATGCAAAACATGATGCGCCAAGCACAAAAACTTCAAAAACAAATGGAACAAAGCCAAGCTGAACTTGCAGCTATGCAATTTGTTGGCAAATCTGCTCAAGATCTTGTCCAAGCGACCTTAACTGGCGATAAGAAAGTTGTCAGCATTGACTTCAATCCAGCTGTCGTTGACCCAGAAGACCTCGAAACCCTTTCTGATATGACTGTTCAAGCCATCAACTCAGCTCTTGAACAAATCGATGAAACGACTAAGAAAAAATTAGGTGCTTTCGCAGGGAAATTGCCATTCTAATAAAAATCACAAAAACGCATAATGTAAGGTGCCAGAAGACCTCGATATTATGCGTTTTATTGTGTCAAGACTTACTTGATTTCTCCTCGAATCAAGTTTTGTCTCACCTTTATTATATTTTTTCAACTAAGTCTTTTATCATTCGATGTAGTTCTTCTATCTTTTAAGATTGTTTCTCTATTAATATTCTCTGACTAGATAATTCATCTTGGAGTTTAGCAAATTGTATCTGTTCATCTGGATTCTCCTTTACAAAAAAGTTCGTCAAGGCACTCGTTAACATTCCTATTGTTCCAATATCGACAAGCATTAATAAGACAGCTAACCATTTACCAAAAATTGAAGTAGGAATAATATCCCCATAACCCACTGTCGTTACAGTTACAATAGACCACCAAAGACTATCTGAGAAAGATTTTTCTTCAACAACGGATAAAATCGAACTCCCTAGCAATACAATAAAGAAATTGAGATAAAGAATATAAAGTAAGCCATTTGTTCGTAAGAGTTTGCTTACCTTCTTTTCCAGCTTGCCAGTTAATCCAACGATTCTTAAAAGACGAGTCAGCTTCAGTAATTTTGTCAGCCTTGCTAGGCGAAAGATACGTCCTAATCGAAACACTGTAAAAATAGCATTTAAAGGCAGGATAGCTAGCAGATCAAAGATATTTTCAATTATGAATCGCCATTTCTCTTTACTTAAAAAGAACCGCCAGCCATAATCTACCACAAAAACACCCCAAAGTAGTAAATCAATAATGTTGTACGGAGGATTGTCCAAATCGACCATCTCAGCAAATCCATGCAATACCAGAATAACAGAGATTAACGCAAGTATGATAATCGTTGTGTCATAGTAATCCTTAAATAACCATTTTCTTTTCACATTATTTCTCCTATGTCATTTTTTAATATTATACCACACCAAATCTCTACTAAAATATATGAAAAAAGGCACATTCGCCTTCTTTTTTATATATCTGTCAATGGTGTTGCGGTATCTGGTGAGGTATCATAAACCTTAAAGTCTATTCCGACTCCCAGATCAGCTTGTGCTAGCTGATTAACCATGGTCATGTGAGCCAGCTCCTTGATATTGTTTTCCTTAGACAAGTGACCAAGATAGATTTTCTTAGTGCGATTTCCTAGCGTCCGAATCATGGCTTCGGCACCATCTTCGTTAGAAAGGTGACCCAGATCCGATAGGATTCGTTGTTTGAGTCGCCAAGCGTAAGAACCTGCTCGCAAAATCTCTACATCATGATTAGACTCGATAAGATATCCATCTGCATTTTCGACAATCCCTGCCATACGGTCACTAACATAACCTGTATCAGTCAGCATGACAAAACTTTTATCATCTTTCATAAAGCGATAGAACTGTGGTGCGACCGCATCATGGCTAACACCAAAACTCTCAATGTCGATATCTCCAAAGGTTTTGGTTTTACCCATCTCAAAAATGTGCTTCTGAGATGAATCCACCTTGCCAAGATACTTGCTATTTTCCATAGCCTGCCAGGTCTTTTCATTGGCGTAAAGATCCATACCATACTTACGAGCCAAAACTCCCACTCCATGGATATGGTCTGAATGCTCATGCGTAATCAAGATGGCATCCAAGTCTTCTGGCTTGCGATTAATTTCAGCAAGTAGGCTAGTAATCTTTTTACCAGACAAGCCGGCATCCACTAAAAGTTTCTTTTTTGGGGTTTCCAGATAAAAGGAATTTCCACTGGAACCCGACGCTAAAATACTGTATTTAAAGCCTGTTTCACTCATTCTAGTCTTCTACTTCATCCTCCCATACTTCTTCTTTCACTGCATCCTTATCATAAGGGAGCACAATTGTGAAAGTTGATCCCTTACCGTATTCACTTTTGGCCCAAATAAAGCCCTTATGTTGTTTTATAATTTCTTTGGCAATAGATAGTCCCAGACCTGTTCCACCTTGGGCACGACTTCTAGCGCGATCCACACGATAAAAACGGTCAAAAATACGTGGTAAATCCTGCTTAGGAATACCCAAACCTTGGTCTGAGATGGATAAAATCATCTGATCATCAGTCGTCTTCATGGTCACTGTGATTTTTCCACCATCTGGCGAATACTTAATAGCATTGTTGAGAATATTATCAATCACCTGTGTCATCTTATCTGTATCAATCTCAATCCAAACTGAAGTAATGGGGTAATCTCTCACCAGTTCGTATTTCTTCTCTTCATCCTGCCCTCTTATCTGATCAAAACGGTTGAGGATAAAAGTAATAAAGGCAGTAAAGTTAATCAGTTCCACATCCAGATGACTGGTCTCATTATCAATCCGAGAGAGATGAAGGAGGTCAGTTACCATGCGCATCATACGATTGGTTTCGTCTAGAGATACCTTGATAAAGTCTGGTGCTACAGCTTCACACAAAGCCCCCTCATCCAAGGCTTCAAGATAAGATTTCACACTAGTTAGAGGAGTACGTAGCTCATGGCTAACATTGGAAACAAAGAGTCTCCGTTCGCGTTCCTCCTTTTCCTGCTCAGTCGTATCATGCAAAACAGCAACCAAACCCGAAATAAAGCCAGACTCTCGACGAATCAAGGCAAAGCGAACACGAAGGCTCAGATACTCACCATTAGCATCCTGAGAATCAATGATGAGCTCAGGAATTTGGGTAATCAAATCACGAAGTTCATACTCATCTTCAATCTTAAGCAATTCTAGGATACTCTTGTTAAGAACGTCTTCTTTCTGAACACCTAACTGTTTCTTAGCCATGTCATTAATCATAGTAATCTTGCCACGACGATTGGTCGCAAGGACGCCATCTGTCATGTAAGAGAGGATACTATGTAATCGTTTACTCTCTTGTTCTAGATTTTCTTGGGTTAAACGAATTACTTCTGATAAATCATTGAGATTATTAGTAATATTGGTAATTTCAGAGCTTCCCTGCATATCTAATACCTGAGAATAATCTCCTGCAATCAGGTCTTTTACCTTTTGATTGATTTGCTTCAATCGAATATTATCCCGACGATTTTCTAGCAAGAGCAAGGTCACTACTAAAATAAAGCCAAGTAAAATGAGGATAAAGATAAAATCACTGGTTAAAACTGTATCTTTAATTAGTTTAATCATTATTTCTCATATAATAACCAACACCGCGACGTGTTAGGATATACTCAGGACGACTTGGTGTGTCTTCAATCTTCTCACGCAAACGTCTGATCGTTACATCAACTGTTCGAACATCTCCGAAATAATCATACCCCCATACCGTTTCAAGCAAGTGTTCACGCGTAATTACTTGACCGATATGAGAAGCCAAGTGATACAAGAGTTCAAATTCGCGGTGGGTTAAGTCTAGTTCTTCACCGTATTTCTTCGCAACATAGGCATCTGGAACAATCTCCAAGTCCCCAATTTGCAAGGGTTGAGTTTTATTTTCATCTGATTCTTGATTATCTACAGAAGCCAAGTCCGTGCGACGAAGGAGAGCTTTAACACGCGCCTGCAACTCACGATTTGAGAAGGGTTTGGTTACATAGTCATCCGCTCCAAGCTCCAAACCGATAACCTTATCAAATTCGCTATCCTTAGCTGACAGCATGATAATAGGCACACTACTAGTCTTGCGAATAGTCTTCGCAACTTCTAAACCATCAATTTCTGGAAGCATCAAATCCAAAATAATAATATCTGGTTGCTCTGCTTCAAATTGTTCTAGCGCTTCACGACCGTTAAACGCAGTTACAACCTCGTAACCTTCCTTGGTCATATTAAACTTGATAATATCCGAGATTGGTTTTTCATCATCTACAATTAATATTTTTTTCATTTGTTCACCTTTTTCTCTACTATTATATCAAAAAAATAACAAGAAAACACAATAGCTAGTCTTTGCTACTGTCTAAGTTGGCTTGTGCATAAGCCTGCCAGATTTTTTGTTGGGGTTTGGCAAGTGGGTAATTCTTAAACTCTTCTGGTGAAAGCCAGCGAACTTCCCTATCTGAAAAATCATGGTAGTCACTCACCTGACCTGCTACAATCTGTACATTCCACTTTCGATGGCTAAAGACATGCTTGACAGTCTCAAAACAAACATCAAGCCAATCAACATCTAGGTCATAGTCCTGCTGGAAACTCTCTTCTGGACTGGGGCCAAAGTTTACACTTTCTTCTGCAACCTGATGAAAGAGGTCAAACTGCTCCTCTTGCGAAAAGTTATCAACTTCTATCAAGGGAAAATGCCAAAAACCTGCCAATAGCTTTTCACTTTCATTTTTTTCAAGTAAAAATTGTCCCTGAATATTTTTGACCACCAAGGCTTTAAGATAAATTGAGACAGGCTTTTTCTTAGGAGCCTTTATTGGATAACGGTCCATTGTGCCATTCTGATATGCCGCACTAAAGTCCTTCACTGGACTCTCTTCTGGCCTAGGATTAACTGGCGCCTCAATATCTGAACCCAAGTCCATCAAAGCTTGATTAAAGTCACCCGGACGCTCTGGATCAATCAAGATTTCCATCATTGCCTGAAAAATTTTGCGATTGCTAGGAATCCCAATATCGTGGTTGACTTCAAACAGACGGGCCAAAACCCGCATAACATTACCATCAACAGCTGGCTCAGGCAAGTTAAAAGCAATACTGGAAATGGCTCCTGCTGTGTAAGGGCCAATCCCTTTTAAACTAGAAATTCCTTCATAGGTATTTGGAAATTGACCACCAAAGTCAGTCATAATCTGCTGGGCTGCAGCCTGCATATTGCGTACTCGAGAATAATAACCCAAACCTTCCCAAGCCTTCAACAAACGCTCTTCAGGCGCATTCGCCAAACTTTCTACTGTTGGAAACCAGTCCAAGAAGCGTTCATAATATGGAATAACCGTATCCACCCTGGTCTGCTGGAGCATGATTTCAGACACCCAGATATGATAAGGATTTTTACTTCTACGCCACGGTAAATCTCTTTTGTTTTCATCATACCAAGCGAGAAGTTTCTCACGGAAAGAAGTAATCTTCTCCTCTGGCCACATGACAATACCGTATTCTTTCAAATCTAACATATCTCTAGTATAACACAGAAGGTTTCACCTGTCTTTTTATCTGATTTATAATATTTTCAATAGACAGTATATGACTTTTCTTTCTACTTAAATATTTTTAATATGACTTCAACTGAAAATCAATAAAATATCATAGAATGCGATTATCCATCTTCATGGTTTGATTTTGAGACAAATAATACTCAATGAAAATCAAAGAGAAAACTAGGAAGCTGGCCGCAGGTTGCTCAAAGCACTGCTTTGAGGTTGTAGATAAGACTGACGAAGTCAGTCACATATATAATCCAAGGTGAAGCTGACGTGGTTTGAAGAGATTTTAGAAGAGTATAAGCTAGAAATACAGTATTATTTAAAATAGTCGATCATCCTACGGATAAACAATAAAAACTCATCACTCTTAGAAAATAACGAAAATGCTGGTTGACATCATCCTAAAACAAGTGAAAAAATAGTATTTTGCCCCTTTTTTGCCCCCTATACACAAAAAAAGCCTACTGACCAAGCTAGAAAGCTTGATACAATAGGCTTTTTAAGGGCTAATTATTTAACAGCGTCTTTAAGAGCTTTACCAGCTTTGAATGCTGGAACTTTAGAAGCTGCAATTGTGATTTCTTTACCAGTTTGTGGGTTGCGACCTTTACGTGCAGCACGCTCACGAACTTCAAAGTTACCAAAACCGATCAATTGAACTTTTTCACCAGCTGCAAGGTAGTCAGCTACTGCTGAAAATACAGCTTCAACTGCTGCTGCTGAGTCTTTCTTAGTCAATTCTGTAGCTTCTGCTACTTTAGCGATCAAATCTTGTTTGTTTGCCATGTTAATGATTCCTCCAAATTAATTTCTAATTAACAAATATAATCATATCCTAAAATCCCTTATAGGTCAAGTTAAAAACGCTATTTATTCGCATTTTCTTTATTTTTTTAGGAATGGTAACGTACCAAAATAGCCCACGCATTCTCGCCTGTATGAGTCTGAATAATAGAACCCGTTTCTAAAACAGAAATTGGTTTTTCAACATAAGCTTGTAAACTTTCTTTCATCTCTTTTGCCCAGTCAGCATTACCTGAATATGAAATTCCAATCTCTGCTACAGAACGTTCAGAGAGAGATGTTGTCAACTCATCCAACCATTTTTTAAAGGTTTTAGCTCCACGACCTTTAACAATTGGCTGCAATTCATGGTCTTTCATTTGCATGACAACACGGATATTGAGAAGTGAGCTCAACAATCCAGTTACACGGCCAATTCGTCCACCTTTGACAAGATTTTCCAAAGTTGAAACGCCAATATAGAGCTCTGTGTGGTTTTTAACCTCTTCTACATGAGATAAGATTTCCTCCAACTCTTTGCCTTCTTGCGCTAATTTTGCAGCCTCAACAACTTGGAATTTCAAGGCTTGGTCAGTAAAGGAACTATCGATCACCGTCACGTCGGCAGTAGATAGGCTGGCACCTTGGCGTGCTGCTTCTACAGTCCCCGAAAGAGCATGGGACATATGAATAGCAAGAATCTGGCTACCATCTTTGCATAGGTCTTCAAAAACTTCAGCGAAGACACCTACAGGCGGTTGGCTTGTCTTAGGAAGATTCTTACTTGCTTGCATCAACTGAAGAAATTTACCTTCTTCTTTCAAATCCGCATCAGAATAAACAACATTATCAATCATTACAGATAATGGAACAATTGTAATATCTAATTGTTTTACTAGTTCTGGTTCAATAGTAACAGATGAATCGGTTACAATCTTAATTTTTGTCATAGTATCAATCTTTCTATTTTAGGATTCAGATTGGTTTTCTTACTTCTAATTATATCAAAAAAAGATTAAAAATCCTAATGGAGTCAATCAAATTTTCCGTAAAAATTTGATATAATCAACTTATAAGAAAAGAGGTGTCCTATGATTAAAAAAATTTACCCCATTTTTACCATTTTACTAGGTGCTGCTATTTATGCTTTTGGACTGACTTATTTTGTAGTTCCCCATCATCTCTTTGAAGGAGGGGCGACAGGTATTACCCTCATCACCTTTTATCTTTTTAAAATCCCTGTTTCCCTCATGAACCTGCTGATTAATATTCCCCTTTTCATCCTAGCTTGGAAAATATTTGGAGCAAAATCTCTCTATTCTAGTTTGCTTGGAACCTTAGCTTTGTCAGCTTGGTTGGCTTTTTTTGAGCGTATTCCCCTTCATATTGACCTTCAAGGTGATTTACTGATTACTGCACTTATAGCGGGAATTCTATTGGGAATTGGTCTTGGAATTATCTTTAATGCTGGAGGTACAACTGGTGGTACTGATATTCTAGCTCGTATTCTCAACAAATACACTCATATATCCATGGGAAAACTGCTCTTTATCTTAGATTTTTGTATTCTCATGCTCATTCTCCTAATCTTCAAGGACTTGAGATTGGTTTCCTACACGCTCTTATTTGATTTTATCGTTTCGCGTGTCATTGATTTGATTGGAGAAGGTGGCTATGCTGGTAAAGGATTTATGATTATTACAAAACGTCCTGACCAACTTGCTAAAGCGATTAATGATGACCTAGGAAGAGGCGTTACTTTTATTTCTGGTCAAGGCTACTATAGTAAAGAAAATTTGAAAATCATTTACTGTATTGTCGGTAGAAATGAGATTGTGAAAATGAAGGAAATGATTCATCGAATCGATCCTCAAGCCTTTATAACCATTACAGAAGCCCATGAAATCCTTGGAGAAGGATTCACCTTTGAAAAAGAATAAAAAGAGGTAGTGTAGTGACCTCAAAAGTTAGACTTATTCATCTATCTTTTGGGTTACAAACAGCCTCTTTTTTAATTACCCAAACTCTTAAGACCAATTCCGAGCTACTTCTTCATCAGCCCTTAACTGATCCACTAATTGGTCAACTGAGTCAAATTTGCTCATATCTCGAATGCGATCAAGCCAATAAACCATGACGGTTTCCCCATAAATATCTTGATTAAAATCAAAAATATTGACTTCAAAACGTGCTTCTTCTCCATCAAAGGTCACATTTTTCCCGACACTAGCCATAGCACGATACTTCTGTCTTTGAATCTCAACATCAACGACATAAACGCCATCTGCTGGCATATAAGTACGATCTAAAAGCACCAAATTAGCTGTTGGATAACCAATCGTACGACCACGAGCATTGCCATGAACCACCATACCTCTTGATGGAAGCGGTGCCCCCAAAAGTTCTCCTGCTTCTTTTACATTTCCATCTAAAATAGCTTGACGGATACGAGTTGAACTAATCTTTCCTTTCTCATCTTCTACAGGTGGAACGATAATGACTTCTCCATCAAAGTAATCCTTTAAGTCTTCTGCCGTTTTTTGGTCAGAACCAAATGTATAATCAAAACCTGCAACAATAATTTTGGCATTCATAGCCTTGATATAAGTTGCAAAAAATTCTTCTGCCGTGAGACTAGCGAATTGACTACTAAAATCAAGGAGATATAATTCTTCTACGCCTTCACGCTTTAATTTCCTCTCACGTTCAGCAGGGTTCAAAATATGTAAAAACAGATCAGGATGATAAGGCTCTAAAGCAATCTTTGGAGATTCATTAAAGGTCATAACGACGATAGGTAATAAATCTTTTCTCGCAGCCTTATTGGCAACACGAAATAATTCTTGATGCCCCTTGTGTATACCATCAAAATATCCGAGAACAACGACTGAATCAGATGGTGTGCCAATATCTTTTTGGTTTTTTATAGGAATAGTAATAATCATAAAATAATTATATCATAGCGATAGCTTTTTCTGGAACAGAAAATCTGAAATGTCGTTTTTTTCACCTGAAATAGCCTTTTTTTCAAAAGGGAGTAGCATGCAAATATATATTGACTCTGATATACTAGAATTACAAAAAAGGTGAACGATTAACATCATAAGCCATTCCCAATTTATTCTCATCGTATCACAATTCATCATCATTCTTGAGTGAAGAACTGATAGTTGAATAACCTGCACTAATATCGCAAAAGCCAGCGTCATAAAACGCTGGCTTTTAAACTGTGAAAAACTTTTCTAAACTAGATTGCTTCTGTAACAAAACTACGACTTTCAAGTACCTTAAGCATGGCATTAGCTGTATCTAGGGCTGTAAAGAGGGGTACCCCGTGTTCAATGGCTGAACGACGAATTTGCTCACCATCTTCGTCAGCAGTTCGTTTGGTTCCTACTGTGTTAATGATAGCTTGAATTCTTCCTTTACGAACAAAGCTTGGAATATCCTTATCATCATCACCAATCTTACCAACAGGTTGGGCTTGCAATCCATGACTAGCAAAGAAGGCTGCTGTCCCTTCTGTCGCGAGGATACCATAGCCAATATTTTGGAAACGACGAGCCAAGTCCAAGGCTTCTTCTTTGGCATCATCAGCGATGGTAAATACAACGTTACCAAAAGTTGGCAAGTGTAAGTAAGAAGCTTCAAAGGCTTTATAGAGAGCTTTTTCCAAAGTCGTATCAGAACCCATAACTTCACCTGTTGACTTCATTTCAGGACCGAGTAAGCTGTCTACCTTAGCTAGTTTGGTAAAGGAGAAGACAGGTGCCTTGATATGAACGCGGGTGCTTTCAGGGTAAAGTCCATCTTGGTAGCCAAGTTCTTCAAGGTTTTGCCCAAGAATGAGCTTGGTCGCTACTTGAGCCATAGGAATATTGGTCACCTTAGAAAGGAATGGAACCGTACGGCTGGCACGTGGATTAACCTCAATAACATAGACTTTTTCATCCTTGATAACAAACTGGATGTTCATCATTCCAAGGCAGTTAAGACCGATTGCTAGACGTTTAGTATAGTCTGCGATGGTTTCTTGCACCTTTTGCGACAAGGTTTGTGGTGGGTAAACGGCCATTGAGTCACCTGAGTGGACACCGGCACGTTCGATGTGCTCCATGATACCAGGGATAAGAACATTTTCTCCGTCTGAAATAGCATCAACTTCACACTCTTGTCCAACGATATAAGAGTCAACAAGGACTGGATGGTCAGGACTAGCCTTAACCGCTGTACGCATGTAAGAACGAAGATCTTCTTCATTTTCTACGATTTCCATAGCACGTCCACCTAAAACATAAGATGGGCGAACTAAGACTGGGAAGCCAATCTTGCGAGCTGCAAGCACTGCTTCTTCTTCATTGGTAGCCGTTTGTCCTGGTGGCTGTGGAATGTCCAAGTCTTTTAGAGCTTGCTCGAAGAGGTCACGGTCTTCGGCACGGTCTAGGTCAGCAACCTGTGTCCCAAGGATGGTCACACCTGCTTTTGCCAATGGCTCCGCAAGGTTGATGGCTGTTTGACCACCGAACTGAACTATAACACCTTTTGGTTGCTCCAAGTCAATGACGTTCATAACATCTTCGAATGTCAATGGCTCAAAGTAAAGCTTATCTGATACAGAGAAGTCTGTAGAAACGGTCTCTGGGTTTGAATTCATGATGATGGCTTCATAGCCAGCCGCCTGAATAGCCTTAACCGAGTGAACTGTTGCGTAGTCAAACTCTACCCCTTGACCAATACGGATTGGACCAGAACCTAGGACTAGGACAGATTCCTTATCAGACTTGATAGACTCGTTTTCCCAACCATAGGTTGAATAGAAGTATGGTGTTTCAGAGTCAAATTCTGCCGCACAAGTATCGACCATCTTATAAACAGGAACAATCTTGTTTTCCAAACGAAGTTGGCGCACTTGGTCAGCTGTCGTTTTCCATAGTTCAGCAATCTTACGGTCTGAAAATCCATTCAATTTTGCAGTTTTCAAAACTTCAAGATCTTGTGGATGGGCACCCAACTCCTGCTCAATCTCAAAGATATGTAGAAGTTTATCGAGATAAAAGATATCGATTTTTGTAAGTTCTGCAATTTCTTCTGGTGTGTAACCACGGCGAATAGCTTCTGACACATAGAAGAGACGGTCATCTTGGGCCTTAACAACCTTTTCAATCAAGGCATCATCAGAAACTGCTGCAAGCTCAGGCATTTCATTGTGGTGCACACCAATTTCAAGGGAACGACAGGCTTTAAGGAGAGATTCTTCGATGTTTCGACCGATTGCCATGACTTCTCCAGTGGCCTTCATCTGTGTCCCAAGACGGCGCTCACCTTTTTCAAACTTGTCAAATGGGAAACGTGGAATCTTGGCAACGACGTAGTCAAGGGCTGGCTCAAACATGGCATAGGTTGAACCCGTGACTGGGTTGATAACCTCATCCAAGGTCAAACCGACGGCAATCTTAGCAGCCAATTTGGCAATTGGGTAACCTGTCGCCTTAGATGCAAGGGCTGACGAACGTGATACACGAGGGTTTACTTCGATGACGTAGTACTTGAAGCTGTGTGGATCAAGAGCCAGCTGAACGTTACATCCACCTTCAATCTTGAGGGCACGAATGATGCTCAAGCTCGCGTCACGTAGCATTTGGTTTTCATAATCTGACATGGTTTGGGCAGGGGCAAATACAATGGAATCTCCTGTGTGAATCCCGACTGGGTCAAAGTTTTCCATGTTACATACAACCAAAGCATTGTCAGCTGAGTCACGCATGACTTCGTATTCAATTTCCTTGAATCCTGCGATTGAACGCTCAATCAAACATTGGGTAACAGGTGACAACTTCAGACCATTTTCAGCGATCTCGCGCAATTCTTCCTCGTTGGCACACATACCACCACCAGTGCCACCAAGAGTAAAGGCTGGACGGACGATGACTGGGTAGCCAATTGTTGCTGCAAAAGAAACTGCTTCTTCTACTGTGTTGACAATTTCAGACTCTGGAATTGGTTGGTTCAGCTCTTCCATCAATTGTTTAAAGAGGTCACGGTCCTCCGCTTGGTCGATGGCAGATAGTTTAGTACCCAGAAGTTCAACACCAAGCTCATCTAGGATACCATTTTTAGACAATTCCATGGCCATATTAAGACCAGTTTGCCCACCAAGGGTTGGTAGCAAGGCATCTGGACGTTCCTTACGAAGAATACGCGTTACAAACTCAAGTGTAATCGGTTCAATATAAACCTTGTCCGCAATCTCCTTGTCCGTCATGATGGTGGCAGGGTTTGAGTTAACCAAGACAACCTCATAACCTTCCTCTTTCAACGACAAGCAAGCCTGGGTCCCAGCGTAGTCAAACTCAGCAGCCTGACCAATAATAATCGGACCAGAACCAATCACCATAATTTTTTGAATATCAGTACGTTTAGGCATATATAAGATATTAAGGGCGTCAAGCGGACAAAGCTAAAATAGGAGTTATGACGAAGAACTGTCAGTTCTAGGAATAACTATCTTTTTAGCACCGTCCGTAGCCCGTATTCAGTTCAGCAAATACGGAGCACCCTTCTCCTTTCTATTCGGCAACTCTCAGGTTGCCATTAAATAAATTCTCCGACGAGCTTTTACTCGTTCTTAGTTTGATTGTTTAAAAGCTTCCATCATCTCGATAAACTCGTCAAATAGGTAGCTTGCATCATGAGGACCAGGGGCTGCATCTGGATGGTATTGAACAGAGAAAGCAGGTTGGTATCTGTGACGCACACCTTCAACTGACTTGTCATTGATTTCTTCGTGGGTGATAATCAAGTGTTCTGGCAAATCCTCACGGCTGACTGCATAACCATGGTTTTGGCTGGTAAAATCTACGCGGCCTGTAGCAATCTCCCGTACCGCATGGTTAAAGCCACGATGACCAAACTTCATCTTATAGGTCTTAGCCCCGTTTGCCATTGCAAAGAGTTGGTGCCCCATACAGATACCAAAGATTGGAATTTTTCCTTGTACACCGCGAATCATATCCAGTGCCTGTGGAACATCTTCTGGGTTACCTGGACCATTTGACAACATAACTCCGTCAGGATTGAGATGGAGAATTTCTTCAGCCGTTGTCGAATAAGGAACAACCGTCACGTTACAGTTGCGTTTAGAAAGTTCACGTAAGATTGAGTGCTTGAGACCAAAATCCACTAGCACTACACTCAAACCAACTCCTGGAGCTGGATAGGATGTTTTAGTAGAAACCTGCTTGATATTATCTGTCGGTAAAACTATTGCTTGGAGCTGGTCCGTCACATGGTCCATACTGTCCCCAACATGAGTCAAAGTTGCACGCATGGTACCATGCTTACGGATAATCTTGGTAAGTGCACGCGTATCAATCCCTGAAATACCCGGAATTTTCTTGGCTTTCAAAAATTCATCTAGCGTCATTTGGTTGCGCCAGTTGCTTGCTCGACGCGCTTCTTCAAAAACAACGACTCCCTTACAAGTTGGAATAATGGATTCGTAATCATCACGGTTGATTCCATAATTTCCTACCAAAGGATAAGTAAAGGTCAAGATTTGTCCATTATAAGACTGGTCTGTAATGGATTCTTGGTAGCCGGTCATGCCTGTATTAAAGACGATTTCGCCTGTTACATCAATATCTGCTCCGAAGGCCTTTCCTTCAAAAACTGTGCCATCTTCTAATACTAGAAGTCTTTTTGTCATATTTTCACCTCTCGTGGACGCTCACTGGCGTCTTTTAACGTCTTGTGTTTTAGTTGGCGTTTCTACTCGCCAGTACGGATTCTAAGATTGCCATTCGAACAAAGACACCATTGGTCATTTGTTGGACAATCCGTGATTTTGGCGCTTCAACCAAGTGATCTGCGATTTCTACATCACGATTGACTGGAGCTGGGTGCATAAGTATTGCTGTTTCTTTCAAACGATCATAACGTTCTTGACTCAAGCCATGTTGGGCATGGTAGTCTTCTTTTGAAAAGACAGCTCCACTATCATGGCGTTCATGTTGCACACGGAGAAACATCATGACATCCACCTGATCAATGATTTCATCAATGGTTACAAACTGTCCATAGTCTGCAAACTCTTGACTTCTCCATTCCTCAGGTCCAGCAAAGTAAAGTTCAGCTCCCAAGCGTTTCAAAATCTGCATATTGGATTTGGCAACACGTGAGTGGTCCAAGTCACCTGCAATCGCAACCTTGAGACCCTCAAAGTGGCCAAATTCCTCATAAATGGTCATCAAATCAAGCAAGCTCTGGCTAGGGTGTTGGCCCGAACCATCTCCACCATTGATGATGGAAGTCGTAATCGTGGGACTAGCAATTAACTTTCTGTAGTAGTCAACCTCTGGGTGACGAATCACACAGACATCCACTCCTAAGGCAGACAGAGTCAGGATGGTATCATAAAGTGTCTCACCCTTATTAACCGAACTAGTCTTCACATCAAAGTCAAGTCGTTCCAGCCCCAGTTTAATCTCTGCCACTTCGAAGGACT
This sequence comes from Streptococcus mitis SK575, assembly GCF_000257865.1. GTDB lineage: Bacteria > Bacillota > Bacilli > Lactobacillales > Streptococcaceae > Streptococcus > Streptococcus mitis_CQ. Next base: position 29,509 of record NZ_AICU01000077.1, read on the forward strand.
TATGCGTCCGTGTAGAATCCTCAAAGAAAAGATTGGAAACAATCGGATGGTCTTCATAAGGAAGCTGAGCTCCATTTTTAAACTCAATTCCTCGCTTGATCAATTTCATCACTTGATCGACAGTGAGGTCTTCCATGGACACCACATGGTTCAATGCTTGTTGATTTTCTGACATGGCTACTCCTTTAGCTTTCTAAGCTTCTTCAGTAATCAGAACTCTGTCTTGGCCATCAAGTTCTGCCATCTCTACGATGATTTCTTCAGAACGACTGGTTGGGATATTTTTTCCAACGTAATCTGGACGGATTGGCAATTCTCTATGTCCACGATCGACTAGAACTGCTAAACTCACGCGCGCAGGACGACCATGACCTACAATATTATCAATAGCAGCACGGATAGTGCGGCCTGTATAAAGCACATCGTCCACCAAGATAACTTCGCGGTCTGTCACATCGACAGAAACCAAAGAAGTATCTTCTCCACTTTTAACATCGTCACGGAAGGGTTTAGTATCCAATTCCACAACAGGAACTGAAAGATTTTCTAGTTGCTCCAAACGTTCTTGGATTCGGTGGGCGATAAAGACACCGCGAGTTTTAATACCAGCCAAGACGATTTTATTCAAATCTTTGTTGCGTTCGATAATCTCATAAGTAATACGCGTAATCGCTCGTTTGACGGTCAATTCGTCTACAACTTCTTTTGCCTTCATGACAAACCTCCAAAAAGAAAAGTCTCCTTAAACAAGGAGACTTGAAATGTATAGCTAAGTAAGCCCTACTGCAAACAGTATAGACTTCACCCTTCTACTTTATCACGCTCCTTGCCTGCCTCACGGGACAGGTTTAAAGGAATATTTAGTTATCAATTACTATAGCACAAAGCATGCTTAAAATCAAGCAAAAACTTTCGATGTTCCATCTTACAAATTGCTAAAATCATATAATTGTGGGTACTGGTCACACTCTGGATTTTTAGGATGACAAATGGCTCTTCCAAAATAAATCATAGCCTGATGAGCTGCTAACCACTGCTCAGGCGGCAAGATATCCATAACCCTCTTTTCCACCTCAAGCGGTGTAGCAGATTTCTTGACAATATCATGATGCTTGCAGATACGCTCAACATGAGTGTCCACTGCAAAGGCTGGAATCCCAAAGCCCACACTCATGACAACATTGGCTGTCTTGCGACCAACACCTGCCAGACTTTCTAATTCCTCTCGAGTCTGAGGTACTTGACCATCAAAATCGTCTAGTAACTGTTGGGCACATTTTTTAAGGAATTTAGCCTTATTTCGATACAGTCCCAGGCGAGAAATGTGTGAAGCAATCTCACTCTCTGTCGCTACAGACATGGCTTGTGGCGTTGGAAAGGCAGCAAAGAGACCTGGTGTGGCCTTATTTACCGCTGCATCTGTTGTCTGAGCTGACAACATGACCGCAACTAGTAGTTCAAAATGATTGGTAAAATCAAGACTGGGCTTGGCATCTGGAAAAAGAGCAATAATTTCTTCTAGCACCTTTCGTGCGCGTTTTTTTGACAAGACCATTATTCGTCTCCATCAAATAGTCCTTGTAAGCCAGCAAAAGGACTGTTTTCTTCTTTCTTAACTGCTTGTTGAGCCTGATATTCTTCCTCTGTCATGATTTGCCAGTCATTTCCTGACACAAATCCTTGACCAGCTTCTTCTTCAGCCGTCAAAACCTTGATAGGGATATTAAGCAGGATATTGTCTGACACGCTCTCAGCAAGGTCAAGTTCTCCATTTTTGATAGGCAAGACCAAATCATCGTCTAAAACTTCCTGATCTAGCTGGTTAGCTGCGCCTTCCATGAAAACTTCCGTGACTGGATAAGATTCAACTAACTCAACTGGCTCCATACTACGACTTGAAGCAAGGACAATGGTATAAGACAACTGATAATCTAAGAAATACATACGGTCTTCGTACTGTACTTTCCCAACTGCAAGGATATCTTTTACATCTAAAATTTCTTGATTGCGTGCACGCAAGTCTGTGGCTAGGTCTAACGTTTGTTCAAAATGCAAGCCTTCAGACTGCTTACGAATTTCTTGAATATTTAATTTCATACTTCCTCCATAAAGATTTACTCTCTTGATTATACCATGAAAAGGCTACAAATCAGCACATCAAACTTTGTAATTAAAATTCGATTTTTTAATATATTTATCACTATATTTTTTGGTGCTATACTATAGGCAATAATACATGATAGCAAGGAGGATGCTCACATGGAAAACAAAGAACTCATTACAAATGCTTACCACTCGGATTTTAGAACTTGGAATTTCCAGTTTTCTGTTGACAAAATTTCCTTAAAGGTATAGTATAAAGATACTAATACTCGGAGGTAAGGGAGACATGAACAACTAAGTCTATCAAATAAAGAACCTTTATTTAGTAGATCTTGTTTTTGTCTCTTTTTGTGTACTCTTTTATGCTCTTTCTTCTGGCATTTTATACTCAATGAAAATCAAAGAGCAAACTAGGAAGCGAGCCACAGGTTGCTCAAAGCACTGCTTTGAGGTTGTAGATAAGACTGACGAAGTCAGTTACATATATCTACGGTAAGGCGACGCTGACGTGGTTTGAAGAGATTTTCGAAGAGTATTAATAGAGTTTTTTGACATAAACTTTGGCTCTACTAGGTAAAGTAGAGCTTTTTGTTATGCACTATGAACATTCTAGAAAGGGCAATCATATGATAAAAATCAATCACCTGACCATCACACAAAACAAAGATTTACGAGACCTTGTCTCTGATCTAAGCATGACCATCCAGGATAGGGAAAAGGTAGCTATTATTGGAGAGGAAGGAAATGGCAAATCAACCTTACTTAAAACTTTAATGGGAGAAGCTTTGCCTGATTTCACTATCAGGGGAGACATTCAATCTGATTATCAATCAATAGCCTACATTCCTCAAAAACTCCCCGAGGACCTGAAAAAGAAAACTCTACACGACTACTTTTTCTTAGATCCTGCTGATTTAGACTACAGTATCCTCTATCGTTTGGCGGAGGAGTTGCATTTTGATGGCGATCGCTTCGCTAGCAACCAAGAAATTGGTAGTCTATCAGGGGGTGAAGCTTTGAAAATTCAGCTCATCCATGAGTTAGCCAAACCCTTTGAGATTCTATTTTTAGATGAACCTTCAAATGACCTAGACCTTGAGACGGTTGATTGGCTAAAAAGACAGATACAGAAGATGAGGCAAACCGTTATTTTCATTTCCCATGATGAAGACTTTCTTTCTCAAACGGCAGACACTATTGTTCACTTGCGACTGGTCAAGCACCGTAAAGAAGCAGAAACGCTAGTAGAGCATTTAGACTATGATAGCTATAGCGACCAGAGAAAGGCTAATTTTACCAAACAAAGCAAGCAAGCTGCTAACGACCAAAGAGCCTACGATAAAACCATGGAAAAACATCGGCGAGTCAAGCAAAATGTAGAAACTGCGCTTCGAGCTACCAAAGACAGTACTGCCGGTCGCCTATTGGCTAAAAAGATGAAAACTGTCCTCTCACAAGAAAAACGCTACGAAAGGGCAGCTCAGGCCATGACCCAAAAGCCACTTGAAGAGGAAGAAATCAGACTTTTCTTCTCAGATATCCAACCATTACCGGCTTCTAAAGTCTTAATCCAACTGGAAAAGGAAAATTTGTCCATTAGCGAGCGCGTTTTAGTTCAGGAGTTACAACTAACTGTCCGTGGCCGAGAAAAAATCGGTATCATCGGACCAAATGGTGTTGGAAAATCAACTCTGTTAGCCAAGTTGCAACAACTACTAAGCGCCAAAAGAGAAATTTCGCTTGGTTTTATGCCACAAGATTACCACAAAAAACTGCAATTGGATTTATCACCAATAGCCCACCTCAGCAAAACTGGAGAAAAAGAGGAACTACAGAAAATCCAATCTCACTTAGCCAGTCTCAATTTCAGTTATCCAGAAATGCAACATCAAATCCGCTCCCTATCTGGCGGACAACAGGGTAAACTCCTGCTTTTGGATTTAGTCTTGTGCAAACCAAACTTTCTCCTGTTGGATGAACCTACACGAAACTTTTCTCCAACTTCTCAACCCCAAATCAGAAAACTCTTTGCAACCTATCCAGGCGGTCTCATCACTGTTTCGCATGACCGTCGTTTCTTAAAAGAGGTCTGTTCAAGCATCTATCGCTTGACAGAACACGGTTTGGAGGTAGTTAATTTATAAGATTCATACTCATGAGGATAATTCTTTGCTTTGGAGCGCTATTTAAACATTATAATCAGTGAATAAATCTTATATCCACATTCAAGTTAATAATTTCTTGTAATCAACTCTAAATAGACGGATAAAAACTACTTCTAACTATCAAAAAACGAGCACCTCCTCAGTTGGAAATGCTCGTTTTCTTATGTTGCCATGGTTTATAATTACAATGAGAAATAGGAAACAGACTTGAATGGGAAAATCTCCTAGATCTACGACCACAAACTTTTTATCTACCAACTTTTTTATTCTACTGGTTTTTCTTAATTTCCAGTACTTGTTGTAGATTCTGCTGTTTCCTTTTCTGAAGTTGATTCAGCAGTTTTAGAATCTGTTGCGTTGCTCGGTTTGTTTTCGTCACTGGCAGTTTCACTGTTAGATTCTGCAGCTGCTAATGTTTCAGTTTCGGGACTTATCTTATCACCATTTGCTTCAGCATTTGTTGCTGGACTTGCTTCTTCACTCGCGCTTGATTTTGACTTGATTTCTTGATTCAAGATCAGAATAGCTTTTGTCAATTCAAGTAAAGCAGCTTTATCTTTACTCTTAGCAGAAAGTTGATCTAGTAGAGTATCCACCTTATCAAAGTCCTCATCAGAACCCTTATTGTTTTCTAAGTAAGCGTGAAGTGACATGAGGATATCGTAAAGTTTTTGATAGAGTACAAGTGTCTGAGGATCTTGCTCAGCATTTTCTTTCTCTTGTTGAAGGGCACTAGCGATACGAGTCAAGACATCTTTCACCTGGCTGTTTACTTCATCCAAATCTGCATCAGCCTTATTTGTGGCAGCTTTGAGATTTTCTACTTCTTCCGCCAAGGATTGTCTGATTCCTTCTTCTTGGATTTGCTCTAAGAGTTGAGTTGCCTTGCTCAAGAGACTTTCTACTTGTTCCTTGCTGACATGATTCATATGCTCTTCAGGCATAAAGTCTCCGTACAATTCTTTCAAGAAGCCATAAATGGCTGTCTTGGCACTTTGATTATCAACTTTTTCAGTATCTAGAACTGTCTGACTTGATTTCGCAGTAGTTGGCTGAGCTTTCAAAGCTTCTTCCACTTCTTGTTTTGCCTGATAGATGCTTGGGAATAATTTGTTCAATTCTGCTGCCTTAAGGAAGGATTGAGATTGATACAAGGTCCAAGTCAACTGAGCCACTTTGTTTCGAAGTTCATCACTCAAACGACCGTCATTTACGTGTTCGTAGAAGTACTTGATGTATTCAACTGTTGTAACACCTGTTCGATCATTAAAGTCTTGAAGAGCTTGAAGTTGTGATTCAACCGCTGCTAAAGCAGTCTCATCTTTTGCCAATTTAGCTTCTTGGAGTCGAACGAGAAGGTCTTTCTTAGGAAGTCCATAAGAGTCTGTATCCAGTGTATTGATTTTATCAATCAAGGCCTGATATTTCTTATCTAGAGCGCTTGTTTCAACAGGTTTGACACTTTCATCAATATGGATATATTGCTTATCAAAGAGATCAAGTGTCGCAAGATAACCTGCTGTAGAGTTAGTTGCCAGTTTCTTCATGTTTTCAGTAAACTGACCTAAGGCTAACTCAATCTGTCTTTGTTCGATAGGCTTGTCTTTGTAGATGCTTCTGCTATCAGCTAGAAGTTGATCTACTTTTTCCAAGACTGCCTTCTCATCAAAAGCTCCAGGTTGATAATTGGATTGTAGGGCTGGAATCTTGTTTTTCAAAGCTACTTCATAGCCCTTCGTTTGAACCTTGATGTAGTGATTATGGTCGCCATGAGGAATCACAAAACTACCATTTTCTACCTGTAAACTATAAGGAGACACACCATCTCGCAAAGCAGTAGTATAAAGTTCATTTAGGAAATCAAGTTCTGGATTGCCAGTTTGAAGAGGAATCCGAACGTGTTCCTTACGAACAGCATAGGGATGGATATGAGTTGGATCGTAGGCTTGGTCTGGATTTCCAAAGACAAAGAATCCGTTTGAAATTCTAATCGCTTCAAGTGGAACGCCGTATGTCTTCGAAATATAAGCAATCTTTTCTTCATCACTAGCATCTCTTGAGAAAGACTCTACTGTTTTAGCAAGAGGTTTTACAGGCTCTGCATCGTGATGTGTTTTCAGATGATCCTGTGCTGCCTTAATTTGCTCTGCTGTCAAATCTTTCTTGAAGAAGTAATGATTGTGGTCTCCGTGACTCATGACAAATCCTTGCTCATCCTCACTGATGACACGATTGGCATCAAAACCGTGATCATGGTCTTCATCATGATGGTGTCCATGATGATCTTCATCGTGATCGTTATCATGAGCTGGATTTGGTGTTGCTGTATTTGCCTCTTTCAAGTGGTCTTGCGCTGCCTTGATTTGATCAGCAGTCAAATCCTTCTTGAAGAAGTAATGATTGTGGTCACCATGACTCATGATAAATCCTGCTTCATCTTCCGCAATAATACGATTAGCATCAAAGCCGTGCCCATCTTCTTCATGTTCCTCATGTGAAACACCAGGATTGACTGGAAGTGATGGCGAAGGTGTTGCTAGACCATTGTTTGGAAGAGTCGGTTGACCAATTTGATTCGTCTTAGGAATGTAATGGAAATGATCACCATGTCTGACGATATAAGCTGTGGCTGTTTCTTCAACGATATCTTTTGGATTAAAGATATAGCCATCAGATGTTGAAGGAATTTCCTTATTTAACGTTGAAGAAGCATTATTCAATATAGATGGATTACTTGGAAGACTTCCTAGACTAGACGCTACTTCATGAGGTTTTTCATTTGTAGAGACCGTAGAATCAGTTCCACCGATAGGCACCATTCTAGCAATCTTTTCTTCTAAAGGAGAGAGCTTGCTATAAGGAATAAAGTGATAATGATCGCCATGCGGAATCGCAACACCATTTGGTGTACGGCTGATAATCTTAGCAGGGTCAAAAACCAGACCGTCTGATTCACTGTAACGTTGGTCACTAGGCGAATCATAGAGTTCTTTCAATAGACTTTGGAGATTTTCAACTTTGCTTTCTGGCTTGCTAGTTGATTCTTTCTCTATAGCTTGATTAGTATTATCACTAGCTGTTGAAGAATAACTTAGCTGACTTGGTTGCGTATTTTTGCCAGCTAAATGAGCTTTAGCAGCAGCTAACTCACTAGCAGACAAATCACTTTTTGGAATATAGTGGTAGTGGCCTCCGTGAGGAACGATATAAGCATCACCAGTATCTTCGATAATATCAGCTGGATTAAAGACATAACCATCATCTGTCGTATAGCGTCCCTGAGACCTTGCTACAGCAACATCTGAACTGACCTTCTCATTATCTTTGACATGTTCTTGTTTTTGACGATTGATTTCATCTTTGGTTCGAACATTATCAGCATGAGCTGCATCTTTCAAATAGACATAATATTTTCCATCGAGCTTGATGATATAACCACCCTTGACCTCATTGACAATATCTCCATCCTTAAGTTTGTAGTTTGGATCCTTCATCAAGAGTTCTTCACTAAAGAGGGCATCATAAGGAACTTTCCCGTTATAGTAATGATAGTGATCACCGTGTGACGTCACATAGCCCTGATCTGTAATTTTGATGACAATTTGCTCAGCCTGAATTCCTTCTTTCTGGCTAACCTGATCTGGTGTCAGGTTTTCAGTTTTCTGACTTGACTGGCTGCCATCCACATAAGAGACACGATTATCGTCCTTATTTTCCTGCGAGCGATGCTGGTTCAGTGCATAGGCACAAAGACTCAAGGATACGATAACAGCTGATCCAGCTGCTATATACTTTTTACTGAATTTCATAAATCCCTCATTTCAATAAATGATGAAGCTTTTTCTTAACTTCCTTTACTTGATTAAATAGTTTTCTAAATTGGTTATTTAACCAATTAATTAACCAGTAAATAGTTTACATTTTTTAAGTTTATCTGTCAAGATTTTTATGTTATTTTAATCATGACCACCCCTAAAACGGGTGGTTTGCCTGTCTCACACCTGACTTAGCGAGACGGACCGAAAGTCACGTAATCCAAAATATCGCCCCGTCTGGAGCGATATTTTTATTTTTTCTTTTTCGATGGTGTGTGGATAGCAATCTTCACTTCAAAGATTGTTCCCTTGGGTTTATTATCTTTAACAGTAATGGTTCCTTTAAGCGCATCTACAATTTGCTTGGCCAGAGATAATCCTAAACCAAAACCACCTTTTTGGCGGGTTCTAGCCTTATCCACTCGATAAAAACGGTCAAAAATTTTCTTCTTATCTTCTGCTGAAATACCGACTCCATTATCAGAAACCAGTAAATACAGATTGCGATCAGTCGCCGAGATAAGAAAATCAATTTCACCGTCCTCTTCAGTATACTTGACAGCATTATCAAATAAGATAGTCATCAACTGCTTCAAGAGAAGCTGATCTGTGACAATCGTGCGATGGATGCGATTTTCAAAACGGAAGACACGGTCATTTTCCGAGGCAATCATCTCATAATTAGTGAAAGTCGTGTTAAAAAAGCTAGTTGGAACTTCTGCAAGTTCCGGCTTAATCCCATCATCTCGACGAGCCAAATTCAACAAGTTTGTCGTCAAAAAACGCATATTTCGGACTTCTTCCAAACTCGATGCAATGCTTTCGCTCACATCCATAATGGTAGCTTCTGGCTTACGAAAAAGGGTCTCTAAGCGATTTTGCAAAACTGCGAGTGGAGTTCGTAACTCATGACTAGCATTTTCCACAAAGGACTGTTGCTTCTGCATGCTCTCAAGCAGGGGCCTAACACTGACCCTAGCTAGATAGAGACTTGCAAGTAAAGATAAAATCCAGAAACTTGCCATCACAATCACAATCAATTTCTCGTGCTTTTGACTGGCCTGCTCCAACTGACTAGTATTAATCAAGATAGCTGCATACTTGATATTGGTTGAAACCGAACTGATATTCGTTTCCATCAAAATCATGCGATAGATTTCTTCTTGTCCATAGCTATTAAAAACCTGAATCTGATAGATATGGCCTAGTTCTTTCTTTTCTAACTTAATCTTATCCAATCCCAAAAATCGATTTCCAGAAAGGAGCTGTGTAAAATTCTTATCAAAAAGAATAACCTCCGTATTGGAACTGACATTGGGTTTTATCTCAGTCTTACTAGTATCTGTAGCGGCATTCTCTAAGTCTTTAATCTCTTCTGTTGCCCTATTTACAGCAAGCTGAATAACTGCCTGAGGATTTTCACTCAGTCCATGAAGCTTATCATCCACCGAAGTATAGAGACTCGAGTGCATGACCTGCAAAATAATTAGAGTCATGGTGGAGAAAATCAGAGTGAAGACACCAAAGTTACGAATAAAATAACTAAAATCATCCGCATACCATGTTTTTTTTAGTTTACTGAACATCTTTTAAAATATACCCAACACTGCGCAAGGTTTGCAAATTCTCTGCAAAAGTGGTTCCTTTTAATTTCTTACGGACTTTTGAAACATAGACTTCGACAACCGAAATCGTTGTATCACTATCAAATCCCCATAGACGATCAAAAATCTGAGTCTTAGGCAAAATAACATTTTGATTTTGAAGGAAATAAACCAGTAAATCAAACTCTTTCCCCAGCAATTCGACAGGAGTATCTTCGACTTTAACGGTATTGGTTGACAAATTAACCACAATATTTCCATAAGTCAAGGTATTTTCATTAAACTTACCTGAACGTTTGAGAAGGGCTTGAATCCGCATTTTGAGTTCTTCTAGGTAGAAAGGTTTAGTCAGATAATCATCTGCTCCCAGTTCAAATCCATGTCCCTTGTCATCCAAACTTTCCTTGGCAGTCATAATCAGAACTGGAGTCGTAATCCCCTTTTCACGCAATTCTTTCAAGACTTGGAAGCCATTTTTTTCAGGTAACATCAAATCGAGCAAAATCAAATCATAGACGCCACTTTCAGCTTCATAGAGACCTTCTTCTCCATCAAATACCTGCATGACATCCGCAAAATCGTCTAAAAAGTCAAATACTGAATTTGACAGGCCTAGGTCATCCTCAACTAATAAGATTTTTATCATGAGAAACTCCTCCTTATTAAAACCATTATACCAAATTTGCCTTAAAAAAAACTCAACTCTCTGCATTTTACATGAGATAGCTGAGTTTTCTTTTTATTTTAGGCTTGTTTATGCATTTCCGTATTGAAGAACGACTGCTTCCACTGCAGCTTTTTCACGGTTAATCAAGTCAACACGCGCTGCAATTTCCTTGATTCCCATACCGATGTTACGGCTAAGAGCAAGGTCAGAAAGTTGTGGCTCAAAGAATTCCTTGTACTCTGCCAAGCGTTGCTGAGTCTTAAATACGTGTGCAGGAAGGATAACAAAGCTATCAAAGCTCATATCTCCACCAAGAGCTGCCTTAATCCAAGCCCAGTTTTCACGCGCCCAAGACCAAGCTGTTTCCTGAGTTGCTTTGTGAGCTAGGAATTGGTAATACCAAGCAGACAAGTCTTGTGGTTTGACCACAAATTTGTCCTTCCAAGAAGCAATCAAGGTTTGGATATTGTTCGCATCTTTACTATAGGCAAGAGCGGCTGCCAACTGACGTTTAAAGACAGCATCTGTTGCGTGCGTATAAGTATCAAGATAAAGTGCTAACAAGTCTTTGGTCTCATGATGTTTCATCTCATTGATCAGAACTTGTGAGCGAATGGCTGCTGGAAGTCCTGAAAGCTGATCCTTGTGAGCTTCGAAGATTTGGCTAGCGACTTGACTAGCTTCTGCATCATTTGATCGAATCATCATAGAAATAGCCAACTGACGAACCAATTCATCCTCATCTGATTCACCATCTTTAGCTTCAAAACCAAGACGGTCATAGTTGTGACGAGCCAATTTAGCAACCAAGGCTTTGAAGGCTCTTTCAGCTTCTGTTCCTTCATCGATAAAGCGCTCAAGAGCAGAAATTACTTCAGAAACAGCTGAAACGACAAGGTAAGATTCTTCCTTAGCAAGTTTATCAAGGACTGGAAGCAAGTCTGCATAAGAAATGTTCCCTGCTTCAGCAAGCAAACGACGTTCTTGAACGATCTGCAGTTTACTTGTGTTATCAAGCTCAACTAGGTCAGCAAGAACAGCATCTAACAAGTCTCCTTGATAGTCTGTAATGTAGTGGGCTGTATTTTCAGTGTTGAGACGAAGTGCTGTTTTGTTTTCAGCAAGAAGGGCTGCGTAGCCAGGGATTTCGATGCTTTCAGTTTCGAGTGTCTCAGGCAAGCCTTTCCAGTTGCTGTTTAGTGGCACAACCCAGAGACGGTTCTTGTCTTCGTGCTCACCAATAAAGAATTGTTTTTGTGAAATCTTTAAGACATCATTTTCAACTTTGACAGTGAGAACTGGATAACCAGGTTGTTCCAACCAAGAATCCATGAAGGCTGCGACATCACGTCCAGACGCTTGACCAAGAGCATCCCAAAGGTCACGACCAATTGTATTGCTGTACTGATGTTTTTCAAAGTAGGCATGCAAACCTTTGGCAAAATCGGCATCACCTAGCCAACGACGAAGCATGTGCATGAGGCGACTTCCTTTGGCATAGACGATAGCTCCGTCAAAGAGCGTATTGATTTCATCTGGATGTTTAACTTCGACGTGAACAGATTGAACACCATCAGTCGCATCACGTTTCAAGGCAGACGGAACACCACCTGTTTGGAAATCTTCAAAGATATTCCAGCTTGGTTCAATAGCATCCACACAGACGTACTCCATCATGTTAGCAAAGCTTTCATTGAGCCAAAGGTCATCCCACCATTTCATAGTAACGAGGTTACCAAACCATTGGTGAGCCAATTCATGGGCCACAACAAGGGCAACTTGTTGACGGCTGGCAAAGGTAGAGTTCTCATCCACAACCAAGTAAACTTCACGGTAGGTCACAAGACCCCAGTTTTCCATAGCTCCAGCTGAGAAGTCAGGAAGGGCGATGTGGAGAGATTGAGGGATTGGGTATTTAACTCCATAGTAATCTTCGTAAAACTCGATAGAGCGAACAGCGATATCCAGTGAGAAATCAAGGTTAGATAGTGGGTGGGCTTTGGTTGAATAAACACCTACGAGGGTACCGTTTTTAGTTTTAGCCGTCACACCTTGTAAATCACCCGCAACAAAGGCTAACAAGTAAGAAGACATGCGAGGTGTTGTTTCAAACTTCCAGATACCTGTTTCCTTACGGTTTTCAACATCGATTTCTGGCATGTTAGACAAGGCCAATTCACCTTCTGCTTGGTCAAAACGTAGAGAGAGGTCAAAAGTTGCTTTAGCTGCTGGCTCATCCACACATGGGAAGGCTTCACGAGCAAAATGGCTCTCAAACTGAGTAGACAAAACTTCCTTCTTGACTCCATCAACTGTGTAATAAGAAGGATAAATCCCTGTCATGTTGTCTGTGATTTTTCCTGAGAAAGCGATAACCACTTCAACTTGACCAGCCTCAGTCAATGCGATATGAAGAGCTTCATTGTCATGATCAACTGTGAATGGACAAGCTACCCCTGCAACTTCTACAGAAGCGATTGCCAAGTCTTTTTGATGAAGGGAAATGCGGTCACTCTGTGCTTGCCCAGTGATGGACACTTTCCCTGAAAAAGTCTTGGTCTCACGACTCAAGTCTAAAAATAAATCATAATGTTCAGGAACAAATTGCTTAATAAAATGTTCAACTGCTTGCATAGTTTTCTCCTATTCTAAGTTTAAGAGCTGCTACTCTTCTTCAAACAAACTTATTATATCATGTTTTGCCTGAGAAAAAAGGATTGGACGGTGATTTCCAAAACTTTCTTCCTTTCTAATAGCCTACAGTGGGTAGACCTTGCGAAATTCTTCTAAAACAACCTTGCTTTCAGGTGTAAAAGTCAGTCCTGCTTCTCTCAACCACTCGGCGAAACAATCCTCATGAACCTGACGCCAATAGGCTAGGGATTTGTCACCTTCCCCTTCCTTAAAGGCATGTTGAGCAGAAACTTGATTGAAGGGCTGGACAGAAACCTTTGTAATTTCGACAATACAGACAGCTTGATTGTGACTATCTAAAATGACATCAAAAGTTCCTTCTTGAGGAAGAGACTCGGCTTCTAGTGCATAGAGGTCGTAGGCTGATGCTGTTGCCGTCTTTTCGCCTCTTAAAACCAAATCTGCCAAGAGATCGGCTTCCACTCCAAAAGCCCAAGCATCGATTTCATCTCCAACCGAAGAATTGATTTTCTTGTAGGCATTCCACATTTCTTGCGGTGTCATGGGTTGCTCCTTTGTAATTTTTTACTTTCTTCTTTTATGTGTTTAAGATGGTCTGGATGGTCGATTTCTAAATCAAAAATCTCTGGAATAGAACTGTAGTGGATAATGCATTCGATACCCATCTGATTCATTTTTTGTATGAAAGAAGTATTCAAATAGCCTGCTACAGTAAAATCAATCTTTTTCATCCTTGCTTTATCCTGCATATCTCTTAGCATATCTAACATTATTGGACTTTCCATATCATGCCATTGACTGTTTCTCACAGTGGCAAAAATAAAAGAAGTCAAATCATTCATTCCAACTACAATCTTTGAAATGCCCGTTTCCAGTATCCTATCCAAGTCAAAATACGCTGACGGTAATTCAATCATCGTGCCGATTTTCCCAGTAAAACCATACTCACGCAATACTGTAATAGCTTGCTTTAACTGCTCAGCATCATTGACAAAAGGAAAGATAACAGATAGATTGGGATTGTTTTGATGAACTTCTGTAACGACATGTGCTTCAGCCTGAAATTCATCCGGACACGCCAGTAAACGCCTAGTTCCTCTATATCCAAATAAGGGATGATTTTCATCAAAATACTCTTTAGTCCCCTTTAAACAATTAGCTTCTGTATTCGTTAATTCAGAAAAACGATACCAAACTTCTTCATCTGAGTACAGGGAGCAGATAGTCTCTAGATAATCTTTTACAAATTGCTGACAACTTGCTAATATGATGTTTTGATTAAGCTCTCTCAACAAGTATTCCCCACGAATCATTCCAATGTGGTGAAATAGTTGGGGGTAAACTTTTTCATCAAGTTTTTCGCCACTAAGGGCAAGTTGGTTTCTCATCATTCACCTTCCAATTCATGTAAGAGCTCTTGTCCAGTTCTGGAAATCCTAATAATTCTGCTTTGACCTTCAAGACTAGTGACGATGAATTTTATTTGGAATAACTTCTAACACTAAATCCCGTCTCTTCCATAACTTCTCTAGTCAGCGTTTCCGTCAGTCCTTCACCTACTTCCTGGCTACCACCGGGTAGATCATACCGATGTTGATAAGGACCTCTCGTTTTTTCAATGCAGAGTAACTTCCCATTTTCAAAGCAAACAGCGTAGACTCCAAAGTGTCTTTTGATTTCCATCAGATCCTCCTACTTCAAAGACCAGCCGCCATCTATTGTCAAAATTTGTCCCTGCATGGCAGATGCCTTTCCACTGGCCAAAAAGAGACTGACTTCTGCTACTTCCTCTGGCTCGATCCAGCGTTTGATTGGAGTTTCACTAGCCACCCAGTCCGCTAAACCACCTGGTTCAAAGTCGGCAGCGGTCATACCCGTCTTGACTGCTCCTGGAGCAATCCCAAAGACCTGAATCCCAGCTTCTGCATAGTCTAGAGCTAGTTGCTTGGTGAAGCCAGCCAAGGCATGCTTAGAAGAAGTATAGGCGTGACCACCTCCACCTGCTAGGCTAGAAGCAATGGAACACATATTGATGATGATTCCCTTCTTATTTTCCAGCATTTGTGTCAAATAATGCCGAGTCAACTCTACTGGAGTAACGTAGTTGATTTCAAAAATCTCTTGAATTTCCTGGGCTGATTGTTCCAAAAGTGGTTTATAATCATCCAAAACTCCAGCAGTATTGCACAAAACATCCACCTGAGGACACCAATCAAAAACAGGTTCCAAGTCCAAGGTCAAATCTCTCTGTAAAAAGTAGAAATCACCATCTAAAACTGGATTTTCACCTTGGTCAACTCCATAAACTTGATAGCCCTTCTCTAAAAAAAGGTGAGCCTGAGCCAATCCGATACCTGAACTCACTCCTGTAATGAGTACACGTTTAGTCATGCGCTTCTACCCAATCCGTCGCCAAAACATCACAAGGTGTCGGGCTCCACATGGAAAATCCTTCTCCTTCGCCAGAAACGTTAATCAAAAAATAAGGAGTTACCTCTAAAGCCACACCATTTTGCTCGATGGTATCAAAGAGTTGGACATAGTTTTCAGCACCTCCCCAACCAGTACGTACATATTTTTTCTTAGCCTTTAACCCAGGCAGTATTTCTTCGAAAGTCATGTTATTCTCCTTTTATTCTACATTCTTCATTTAATTATAACAAAAAACCGTTGTGCAACGGCTTTTTGACTCATTTTAAATCAAAATCAATAAGCATTTTATAATTATAGTCATTTAGTTTTAAAAAAGCGTTCCAAACATTCAAAAATATTTGGGACTTCCCTTAATAAATCAGTCACTTTCTTCTTCAAAATATCCCAAGCTTGCTCAATAGGATTCAAATCTGGTGAATAAGGTGGTAGAGGTAAGAAAAAGTGTCTATCTTGGATGCACAGTTCATCCAAGATATTCTTGGGATGAAAACTAGCGTTGTCCATGACAATGACATGAGGTGTCTTCAAAGCAGGCAGGAGTCGCATTTTGAACCACTCCACAAAGAAATCCCTCGTCATACTTTCCTTGTAAATCATGGGAGCTATAAACTCTCTGTTTACTTGTCCTGCAACAATTGAAGTCCGCTAATCTTTTCATAGACTTTCTCCCCTCTAGGAGCCCGTGCATAAGGACTATAGAGGTAGCGGTAGATTCCCGTTTCGTCAATATATACGACTGGTAAATCTTTTAGGCTATTCAAAATATCAAGAAATTCAGCGACTTTCTCAGAATCTTGTTCCTTAAAGCTAGTCATCTTTTTTAAAGTGATATGAATTTGCTTTAAAGCTCCCCATACTGAAGGAACAGCACAATCAAAATGTGCCGCAATTTCCCATAAAAAAGCATCTGGATGAGCCTCTACAAAGGCTTTCAATTCTTCTAAAGGGATCTTACGCTTTTTGACGACTCGCTTTTTCCTCTCTAAGTGTCCTTGTTCACGTCTTTCTTTTCCCACGTGAAGACAGTTCTGCCGCCAACATCAAAAACTTTAGCTGCCTCGGCATGGCTGTGTCCTTTTTTGATGTAATCTAAATGCCATAGCTTTATTATAAGCTGCTTATTTTAAACTAAGCAACTATATCGTAGCTTGAACTGACTATTTTATATATTGTCTTACTTCGTCCTCACAAAAATATATCAAAAATCAAAAGCGATTAGGAAAAAACTCTATTTCATGAGAGAATATAATAAACCTTCCCACAATAAAACGCATAATATCAAGTTTTTTGGCTCCTGATATCATGCGTTTTCTGTTCTTAAAATATTTTTTCTCAGTCTCTTTTTATTACAAGTTCATCTTCAAAGTCCTTGATTTTTAGTAAATCTAAAATCAAATTTTATCCAACTGATCCTTCCATTTCATAGCTAATCAAACGGTTCAGCTCAACAGCATATTCCATTGGAAGCTCTTTTGTAAAGGGCTCCACAAATCCCATAACAATCATCTCAGTTGCCTCAGATTCTGACAATCCACGGCTCATGAGGTAATAGAGTTGTTCTTCTGAAATCTTAGATACCTTAGCTTCGTGTTCCAAAGCTACTTGCGAGTTATGAATTTCATTAAATGGAATAGTATCTGATGCTGATAAGTCATCCATGATAATGGTATCACACTCGATGTGAGAGACAGATTTCTTAGAGTTTTTGTTAAAGGTTACTTGTCCACGGTAGTCAACCTTCCCTCCGCCTTTAGCGATAGATTTAGACACAATAGACGAGCTAGTATGTGGAGCATTGTGGATCATCTTAGCACCAGTATCTTGGTGTTGCCCTGCATTAGCAAAGGCGATAGAGAGCATGGTACCACGCGCCCCTTCTCCATCTAGGTAAACAGATGGGTATTTCATGGTTGTTTTGGCACCCAAGTTTCCATCAATCCACTCAACAGTGGCATCCTTTTGAGCTTTAGCACGTTTCGTTACCAAGTTATAGACGTTATCAGACCAGTTTTGGATAGTCGTATAACGCATGTAAGCTCCGTCCAAGGCAAAGATTTCTACAATGGCCGCATGCAAGCTGTTACTTGAATAAGTTGGTGCTGTACATCCTTCTACATAATGGACACTTGCTCCTTCGTCAACGATAATCAAGGTACGTTCAAACTGACCAGTATTTTCGTTGTTGATACGGAAGTAAGTTTGAAGTGGAATATCCACTTTGACCCCTTTTGGTACGTAGATAAAGGTTCCACCTGACCATACTGCTGAGTTGAGGGCAGCCAACTTGTTATCAGTCGGCGGTACCAACTTCGCAAAGTATTGTTTAAACAAGTCTGGGTATTCCTTGAGGGCAGAATCCGTATCTGTAAAGATAATCCCCAATTTCTGGAACTCTTCCTTCATATTGTGGTAAACCACTTCTGACTCGTACTGAGCAGAGGCACCAGCTAGATAAGCACGCTCAGCTTCCGGAATCCCGATACGTTCAAAGGTTTCTTTAATCTTTTCAGGAACCTCATCCCATGAACGAGCTGGTTTATCAGATGGTTTTTGGTAGTAGATCAAGTCATCAAAATCAATCTCTGACAAGTCTGCTCCCCAAGTTTGCATAGGCATTTTTTTGAAGGTTTCATAAGACTTCAAACGGAATTCTAACATCCACTCAGGTTCTCCCTTAGCAGCTGATAGTTCACGAATGACATCTTCATTCAATCCTTTTCCTGTCGATAGGACAGGCTCTACATCATCATGGAAACCAAATTTATATTCACCAAGGTCAATTGGTTTTGGTTCTACTCTTTCTTCAGCCATAATATCCTTTCTTTCATTCTTCATTTCTACTGATTCATAAGACAAAAGAAACTTGCCTTACTTGTTTTCTTGATTTTCAATTGTTTTCTTGAGGGCGTTCCAAGCTAGGGTTGCACACTTGATTCGTTGAGGGAATTTGGCAACACCTGACAAGAAAGCTGCATCGCCAAGACTATCTTGTCTGTCATCTTTTTGCCCTTGCACCATTTCAGAAAAAATAGTCGCCAGTTCTAAGATTTCTTGTTTGGTTTTTCCTAAAACGGCATCTGTCATCATGCTTGCAGAGGCAGTCGAGATGGTACAACCTGAGTTTAGAAAAGCGATATCTTCCAAGCGGTCATCTACATCAAACTTGACGGAGAGATTGATAACATCTCCACAGGTCGGATTGTTGAGACTGATTTGCTCAGCATCTTCTAACTTCCCTTGGTGATGTGGATTTTTCGAATGGTCCGCTACCACTGCCATATAAAGGCTATCTAGTTTAGAAAGTGCCATTGAAAAACTCCTTTGTCTTTTGTAAGGCATCGACTAGCTTGTCGCAATCTGCCTTGGTATTGTAGATATAAAAACTTGCACGAGCTGTTGCTGGAACATCCAAATACTGGAGCAAGGGTTGAGCGCAATGGTGACCTGCTCGAACTGCCACACCTTCATAATCCAGAGCCGTCGCAAGGTCGTGCGGATGAAGGTCACCTAGGTTAAAGGCAATGACACCTGAACGTTGAGCCAAGTCCTGAGAACCGTAAATAGTCAATCCTTCAATCGCCCGCAGTTTTGGATAGACGTATTCAATCAATTCCTGTTCATGGGCTTCAATGGCATCCATACCAATCTTTTCCAGATAATCAACTGCAGCAGCAAGTCCGATTGCACTAGCCATATTTGGAGTTCCTGCCTCGAATTTCCAAGGCAACTCCTTCCAGCTAGCAGATTGCTCATAGACGAAATCAATCATTTCACCGCCGAATTCAACTGGTGACATTTGTTCTAGATACTTTTCTTTGCCGTAAAGAACACCGATACCAGTCGGACCAACCATCTTGTGACCTGAAAAGGCAAAGAAGTCCACATCCAAGTCCTGAACATCAATCTTCATATGAGGAGTAGACTGAGCACCATCCACTACCATGATAGCTCCAACTTGATGGGCCAATTGAGTGATTTCTTTGATTGGATTGACCACTCCAAGAACATTGGAGGCATGAGCTAGCGAAACAAACTTGACCTTGTCCGTCAATTTAGCCCGCAAGTCATCCATATCCAGAGCTCCGTTCTTGAGATAAACATAGACAAGCTCAGCTCCAGTCTTACGACAGGCTTCCTGCCAAGGTATGATGTTGGAATGGTGTTCCATGACAGAAATCAAGACCTGGTCCCCCTCAGTCAAGACTTCCTCTGCAAAGTGCGCCACCCAGTTCAGACTGGTTGTCGTTCCTCTAGTAAAGAGAACTTCCTTTGTAGACCCTGCATTGATAAACTTACGAATGGTTTCACGAGCCGCCTCATAAGAAGCTGTCGCCCTTTCTGCCAAGGTATGAACGCCACGATGAACATTGGCATTGTCGTTCTCATAGTAACGGTTAATCGTCTCCAGAACTGCAAGTGGTTTTTGTGTCGTCGCAGCATTGTCCAAATAGACTAATGGTTCATCATTAACAATCTGGTCTAAAATTGGAAAATCCTTGCGAATCGCTTCTACATCTAACATAGGCTACCCCTTAGCGTTTTGACAATTTTTCTTCGATAGTTGCAATCATTTCATCACGAACTTCCTTGACTGGAATCTCAACGATAACAGATCCAAGGAAACCACGGACAACCAAACGTTCTGCAGTTGCCTTATCCAAGCCACGGCTCATGAGGTAATACATATCTTCTGGATCTACCTGACCGATAGAAGCCGCGTGTCCTGCAGTTACGTCATTTTCATCAATCAAAAGAATTGGATTGGCATCTGAACGCGCTTGGTCTGAAAGCATAAGAACACGACTCTCTTGTTGCGCATCTGCTCCCTTAGCACCCTTGATGATGTGGCCAATACCGTTGAAAGTTAAAGTTGCTTTTTCAAGAATAACCCCATGTTGTAGGATATTTCCGATTGAGTTGCAACCATAGTTAGTTACTCGGGTATCAATCCCTTGTACCTGACGGCCACTTGAAAGAGCTACCACTTTAAGGTCCGCATGGCTACCATTTCCAATCAAGTCGCTATCAAAGTCCGCAACGACGTTCCCTTCGTTCATGACACCGATTGCCCAGTCAATGCTTGCATCGTTGCCTAATTTACCACGACGGCTAATGTAGGCAGTGACGTTTTCACCTAAACGGTCAATAGCAGCAAATTTCACTTGAGCTCCAGAACGAGCAATCACTTCTACTGTAATATTAGCAGTTGCTTTGGCATTTCCTTCACCGCGTGACTCTAAGCGCTCCAGATAACTAATCTTAGAGTTTTTACCAGCGATAATCATAATATGCTTGTTAAACGGCACATCACTATCGCTGTCTTGATAGAAAATTCCTTCGATTGGTTCTTTAATCTCAACGTTATCAGGAATATAGAGAACAGCACCACTATTGAAATAAGCTGTATGGTAGGCTGCCAACTTGTCATCGTCATACTTAACAGATGACATGAAGAATTCTTCGATCAGCTCTGGAATTTCTTCTAAAGCTGAATGGAAATCTGTGAAGACAACACCCTGTTCAGCTAACTCAACTGGAGTTTGCTCAAAAACAGTTTGAGTTCCTACTTGCACCAACTTCAAGTGATTATCTAGAGCTGTGAAATCTGGAACATTTGCTGATGGCTCGCTTTCTGTAATCGTTCCATCCCCCAGATTCCAACGGTGGAATTTGACACGCTCAATAACTGGTAATTCCAAAGTCTCAATCTTGTCAAAAGCTTTTCGACGGAGATCAGCCAACCAGCTTGGTTCAGCGTGCATTTCTGAAAAAAGTTTAATATTTTCTTTAGTCATTTACTTCTCCTAAAAGACACGAGGAAATTACAATTCTTCCTTGTAGTCGTAGCCAAGTTCTTCAGCTAGTTTTGCGTATCCTTCACGTTCCAAACGCGCAGCCAATTCTGGACCACCAGAAAGGACAACACGACCTTCCATCATCACGTGTACCACATCTGGTGTGATGTAGTTCAAAAGACGTTGGTAGTGAGTGATAATCATAGCACCAAAACCTTCACCACGCATGGCATTCACACCTTTAGAAACAACTTTAAGAGCGTCAATATCAAGACCAGAGTCAATCTCATCCAAAAGGGCAAATGTTGGCTCTAACATCAAAAGTTGAAGAATCTCATTACGTTTTTTCTCACCACCAGAGAAACCTTCGTTGAGGTAACGCTCAGCCATTTCTTCTTTCATGTTGAGCAATTCCATCTTCTCGTCTAGTTTAGTGATAAACTCACGAACTGAAATCTTCTCATCGTCTTCTTTACCAGCATTCATAGCTGCACGAAGAAACTCAGCATTGGTAATTCCAGGAATTTCTGATGGGTATTGCATAGCAAGGAAAAGTCCCATACGCGCACGCTCGTCAACTTCCAACTCAAGGATGTTTACGCCATCAAACAAGACTTCACCTTTGGTAACTTCATAGTTTGGATTTCCCATGATAGCGGCAGAAAGAGTCGATTTACCTGTACCATTTGGCCCCATGATAGCGGCGATTTCTCCTGTTTTCAGGGTCAGGTTAACCCCTTTTAAAATTTCTTTTCCTTCGATCTCAACGTGAAGATCTTTGATCTCTAATACTGACATGATAGTTCCTTTCTTTTTCAAGGCCTTTACAGTTCTTACTGGAAACATACTTGATTTCCCTAGAAAATACGGTAAAAGGTCAATAAATATACTTTTATAGTATAACAAAAAAAAGCCTAAAAGGCTTTGATTTTGTCTAGAAGCTGAGGACTAGTCTTTTCCTTTTAAATGCTGGTCAATAACATCTACAATCTTGCCCATCAAGTAACTGACTCGGAAATTTCTAAAGAGCAAAATGGCCCAAAAGGCTGCCATAATATAGCGACCAGTCATCCATGCTTCATTGAAAAAATAGGTCTCAGCAGCTGTAAACAGCGCGATGATAATAAATTGTTGTCTATTCATAAACTTATTGTATCATGAAATCTTTCTTTAGTCTTCCTCTACCTTCACTTTATCAGCCAAAAATTCAAATCCTTCTGGAATCAGACTTTCTTCTGCTTCTTTTTCAGTTTGAGAAGATTTGGCTTTGGCTGAAAAGGCTGCGCGAACTTCTTTCCATTCCTCCATGGAAATGGCTAAAATCTCAGGTGAAAAACCTGCTGCCTGACTAAGGATGTTGCCAAACATGGTATTGAGATTGTCTCGTTTCATGGTTTGACCAGCATTGAAGTTAGACTCAAAAGCAAGAATGGCATGATGTTCATTGGCCGCAACCGGTTGAGATCCAACTAGCAGAGCCTTGTCTGGCCCACCAAGACTTTCAATTACCTCTCCCCAGGCATTCTGCAGACGAATCAGATTTTGACGTGCTAAATCAGGATTTTCAACAGCCTCTTGTAAGATAGATTGAACTTTATTGCGATCCACACGATAGACTGTCTTACCCGCTGCTGGGCGACTAGGGGCTGGACTAGTTGGCTTGGGTACAGTTCCCACATTTGCGAGTTCTTGCTTGAGACGTGTCACTTCTTGTCTCAGCGTAGCAATTTCATGCTCAACCGCTCCAGAAAGAGCTGGTTCGGGCTTAATCTCCGCCAAACGGATGGTCATCATCTCAGCATAAATCTTGGGCTGCAAACTAGACTTAATATCTGCTAAACTGACTGTCGCCAAGCGAATCATTTCAAACAGATTTTCCTGAGGAAGTGCTAAATTCTCTACAAAGACTGGGCTATGATGAGTGTTTTCTCCACCTGTTTGAACAATTAACAAATCTCTTAAATAGTGCAAAAGGTCGGTCACAAAACGAGTCATGCTCTTACCATTGTCAAAAAGAAGATTCAAGCAAGACAAAGCCTTGGTAACATCCTGTTGAGACAAGGCGGCCACATAATCATCCAAGGCTGATAGGCTAATGGTGCCAGTAATTTCTTCAGAGATGGCAGTCGTCA
Source organism: Streptococcus mitis SK575 (assembly GCF_000257865.1). Classification (GTDB taxonomy): domain Bacteria; phylum Bacillota; class Bacilli; order Lactobacillales; family Streptococcaceae; genus Streptococcus; species Streptococcus mitis_CQ. The sequence continues at coordinate 52,878 of NZ_AICU01000077.1, forward strand.
ATTCATTTCCTTGTGTCAAACTCAGGGCTTGATCCAAAATTGACAAGGCATCCCGCATCCCACCTTCAGCCCGTCTGGCAATGATTTCCACAGCCTCTGGTTCAGAACTGATATTTTCTTTTTCTAAGATATAGTGGATATGTTCCTTAATATCCTGTGTCTTAATTGATTTAAATTCAAAACGTTGTACACGAGATAGAATAGTGGCAGGAATCTTGTGCAATTCAGTAGTGGCCAAAATAAAGACCACATTCTGTGTTGGCTCTTCCAGCGTCTTTAGGAGGGCATTAAAAGCCCCTGTAGACAGCATGTGAACCTCATCTATGATATAAACCTTATAACGAGCAAGACTGGGAGCGTAGGTAGATTTATCACGAATTTCACGAATTTCATCTACCCCATTATTAGAGGCCGCATCCATTTCGATGACATCTTCTAAACTACCGTCCGTTACAGCCTGACAAATATAGCAGTTATTACATGGTTCACCCCCCACTTGATTGGGACAGTTCATAGCTTTGGCAAAGATCTTAGCCACACTAGTTTTTCCCGTTCCACGAGGACCAGAAAAAAGATAAGCATGACTTATTTTCTCTTGCTCCACTGCTTGTTTAAGAGTCTTAGCCACAACTTCTTGACCAACCAACTGGGAGAAATTTTGACTTCTATATTTTCGATAAAGTGCTTGATACATTAGGCTTTCTCCCCAAACATTGTAAAGTCCCATTTTGTCTTTTCAAGCAAAATAGCGACAAATTGTTCCAAATAATCTCGATCCATAGCATCATAATCATCAATCTCTGAAGAATCAAGATCCAGAACCCCGAGCAATTGACCATTCTTCATCATTGGCACAACAATTTCACTTTTAGCTCGACTATCACAAGAAATATAGTTGGGATAAGTTGTTACATCACCAACCAGAACAGTTTCCTGAAAATGAGCTGCCTCCCCACAAACACCTTTGCCTAGTGAGATACGGATGCAGGAAACACCTCCTTGAAAAGGACCTAAAACCAATTCCTTTCCATCGAACAGATAAAAGCCTGCAAATACGGTATTAGGAAAGCGTGATTTTAAAAGAGCACTGGCGTTGGAAAGATTAGCCAAAACATTGGTTTCGCCTTCCAATAAAAAAGAGAGCTCCTCATTTAACATTTGATAACGTGATTGTTTTTCTGATTCTAACATAGGACTATTATATCAAAAAAGGCTTACAGACAAAAGAAAAATCCCTTGTTTAGTAAACAAAGGATTTTGTGAATTTTCAATTTGATTAAAGTTCGATATCACCGAACAAGTCAGCCATTGAGAATCCTGTTTGTGTTTCTGGAAGTTCGAAATCACGTTTTTCTTGACGTTTTGGACGACGTGGACGAGCAGCACGTTTTTCTTCTTTTTGTCCTTCTTCTTGAGCTGGACGCTCTTCAAGAGCTTTGATAGAAAGTGATACGCGCTCTGCATCTGCGTTAACTTCAAGAACTTTAACTTTAACTTCTTGACCAACTTTAAGAGCTTCTTTAGGATTTTCAATACGTTTGTGTGAAATTTGTGATACGTGAACAAGTCCATCGATACCTGGCAATACTTCAACAAATGCACCGAAGTCAGTCAAACGTTTAACTGTTCCTTCTACTACATCACCTTTAGCCAATTTTTGCTCAACGCCATCCCATGGTCCAGGTGTTGTTGCTTTAAGTGAAAGTGATACACGTCCTTCTTCTTCGTTAAGATCAAGGATTTTCACTTCAATTTCTTCACCAACAGTTACAACTGATTTTGGTGATACGTTACGTTCGTGTGACAATTCAGTCAAGTGAACCAATCCGTCAACACCACCAAGATCGATGAAAGCACCGAAGCTTGTGATACGAGCAACTTTACCAGTTACAACATCACCAACAGCCAATTTACCGAATACTTCAGCACGAGCTGCTGCAGTAGCTGCTTCAACAACTTCACGACGTGAAAGGATGAAGCGGTTTTCTTTTGCGTCAACTTCTTTGATTTTAGCATCAAATTCTTGACCTACAAAACGCTCAGTGTTACGTACGAAACGAGTATCCAACATTGAAGCTGGGATAAATCCACGAACACCTTCAAATTCTACTGAAAGTCCACCTTTAACGGCACGAGTTCCTTTAACAGTAACAACTTCTTCTTCGCGACCAACAAGTTTGTCCCATGCTTTGCGAGCTTCAAGGCGTTTTTTAGATACAAGGTATGTAACTGTATCAGTATCTTTACCAACTACTTGACGAAGTACAAGAACATCCAATACTTCTCCTACTTTAACAAAGTCATTGATATCTGCATCGCGATCGTTTGTCAATTCGCGAAGAGTCAAGACACCTTCAACACCAGTTCCAGAGATTGCAACGTTAGCTTGAGTCGCATCAACTGTCAATACTTCAGCACTAACAACATCACCAGTCTCAACTTGGCTAACGCTATTTAGCAAATCTTCAAATTCGTTCATCTAAAAAATCCTCCAACAATCAAGTTTTTCTTAAACTTGACATACTTATAATTTTTTTCCTAAGCACCCGCAAGGACATGTTCATATCGTTCACGTCTTTCAATTATAAAAATAAAATACCCTAAGATATTTTGCTTTTTATCTTGATTATTACCTAAGAACTGGGGTAGCTGGATTCGAACCAACGCATGAGGGAGTCAAAGTCCCTTGCCTTACCGCTTGGCTATACCCCATTGATGAAATGGAGAGAGAGGGATTCGAACCCCCGAACCCGAAGGAGCGGATTTACAGTCCGCCGCGTTTAGCCTCTTCGCTATCTCTCCTACAATCAACATGGACTATTATATCATGAAAATTTCAAAAAAACAAGACTTATTTTGCTAAATTATAATTTTCAATCAAAATTTCCACAGCTTTTTCCAATTTTTTATAAAAACTATCGACATTCCCATTCTTTATGATGGCAAATTGTCCATCTAATTCGGCAATTTCTCCGATAACTTTTTTACCAATGGTCAAGGTATAGCCTTCAAAACTATCTTTTCCCACATTAACTTTGGCATCTGCTACTTGAATTTCGATTTTTTTATCTTTCTTACTCATTTCATACCTCTCTTCACTTTTTCTATTTTACAAGAAAATCCCAAAACTAGCAAGAAAAAACTCTATATCATTCCAAGTCTGATATAGAGTTTTCTGCTTTATTTAATATGTTTTTCTAGTTCTTTTTGGTACTTACCATTTGATTCCAATTTTTCTTTTTGCCATTTTTTCAGTGCTTCTTCATATTCTTTTGTTGTAACGATATCTTTTTGCAATTTCATTCCTTTAAAGATATATGGGTCACCTTTAATACCAACTTGTGAGTATGGTTTTGAGAATGGCACGACATTACTTACAACTGGAGAACCACCAGATGAAGCTGTTGGCATCAATAATGAACTATCTGTCAACCAAGCTTGAGCCTTGGCATATTTTTCATAGCGTTCTTCAAGATTCGTAGTTTCTGAATCTGCATCATCCAATAATTTCTTATACTGGTCCAAACCAAGTTTCGCTACAACATCCTTATCTTTCCCTTTAGTAATACCAAGGTGTTTCATAGCAGAACCTGATTTAGGGTCCATGATATTCAAGTAAGATGCTGGGTCTTGATAGCTTGGAGCCCATCCTGTACTGTTCAAATCATAGTCTTTTTGAGAAGGAACACGCGCTTGAGAAGTGATTGTTTCCTTTTCATTATCTGTCATTTGAAGAACATCGATGACAACATTTTCAGCACCAAGAGTTGATTCGATTGACTGTTTGAAAGAGTTGCTTTGTTGAACAGCGATGGTATCTGTTTGTTCAACTGGGACATCCAAGTGAATTGGGAAAGTTACCCCTTTAGATTCTAAGTCTTTCTTAGCTTTTTCAAATGCTGCTTTAGCCTTGTCAGGGTTGTAGATAGAGTCCTTACCGTCAACTAGCTCAACACCTTTCCATTGGTCACCGTAGTTCACCAACTCTGATTGAGCGATTTGACCAAAGTTCTTACCACCTGCTTGTACAAAGTTGTCAGGAACGAGGCTGTTACGAATAATCTTGTCCGCACCGTCTTCACCATTTAGCTGGGCAGCATAAGAATGGCGGTTGAAGGCAAAGTTGATAGCCTGACGGAAGTCCTTATTAAGCATAGCTTCTTTTGTAGAAGTCTTTTGCTCTTCACTTGTTTTCGCAGTTTTATTATATGACTGACGATTTACGTTAAAGGTGAAGTAATAGCTACTTGAGTCCTGTGGACTATAAGTGATTTTATCTCCGTATTGTTCCAAAGTTGAAGCAAAGTTTGAGCTACTTGGGAAGAGGCGGGCTGTCGTATAGGCACCTGAAGAGAAGCTACGAATCAACGATTCCTGATCTGAACCATCGTAGTAGGTCAATTTGATCTTCTCGATTTTTACCTTTTCTTTATCCCAGTAGTTTGGATTTTTCTCGTATTCGATTAACGATTTAGAAGTCAAGGTCTTCAAGATATAAGGACCATTGTAAAGAATACCTGCTGGAGTAACTGCTCCATAATCTTTACCTGATGCCTTCAAAAACTCTTCATTTACAGGCAACATCGTCGCTGTTGTAACTTTAGAATTCCAGAAACTTTCTGGTTTGTTTAGGGTATATTCAACTGTATAATCATCCAAGGCCTTAACACCAACTGTAGAGAAATCATTGGTCTCACCAGTCATGTAGGCATCCAATCCCTTAATTGAATTTTGGATGAGAGAGACACCGTCTGACTTACCGTCAGCTACGTGTTTCAATCCTGTTACAAAGTCATGGGCTGTTACTTCTGCATATTCTTCACCTTCAGAAGTGTACCATTTAACTCCTTTACGAAGTTTGTAGGTATAAGTCAACCCATCTTTTGACACAGACCAATCCTCAGCCAAGGAAGGAATAACATTTCCGTACTGGTCGTTTTCCATCAAGCCATCAACCACGTTCCCGATGACATCTGTTGTAGATGTACGAGTCGCTATACTATAGTCCAAAGATGCTGGATCTACTGCATAGACATATGAAAATGTTGTCGGTGCATCTGCTTCTTTATCAGCTTTTCCACAAGCCACTAAAAGAGCTGTTGTGCTCAGGACCACTCCTGCTGTTAAGAGCCACTTTTTCGATTTCATCAAAAATCTCCTTTTGTTTATTTTAATCTACTTTTACAATCCAACCTTCTGGCGCTTCAATATCACCAAACTGAATACCTGTCAATTCATCATAAAGTTTACGAGTCACAGGGCCAACTTCTGTTTCACTATAGAATACATGGAAATCATCACCGTGCTGAATTCCACCAATTGGCGAAATAACTGCTGCTGTACCACAGGCACCTGCCTCTACAAAACGGTCAAGGTTATCAATTGGGACATCCCCCTCAATAGGAGTCAAGCCCAAGCGGTGTTCTGCCAAATAAAGCAAAGAATACTTAGTAATAGATGGCAAGATAGATGGACTCAATGGTGTTACAAATTCATTATCAGCTGTAATTCCAAAGAAGTTAGCTGAACCGACTTCTTCAATCTTTGTATGAGTTGATGGGTCTAGATAGATAACATCTGAGAAGTGGCGTGACTTGGCCAATTTCCCTGGCAAGAGACTGGCAGCATAGTTCCCACCAACTTTAGCTGCACCTGTACCATTTGGCGCTGCACGGTCGTATTCATCCTGAATTAAGAAGTTGGTTGGAACCAATCCACCCTTAAAGTAATTTCCAACTGGCATAGCAAAGATGGTGAAAATGTATTCTTCTGCTGGTTTAACCCCGATAATATCTCCAACACCAATCAAAAGTGGACGAAGATAAAGGGTTCCACCTGTTCCATATGGTGGTACGTATTCTTCATTTGCGCGGACAACTGCCTTACAAGCTTCTACAAACATGTCTGTCGGAACTTGTGGCATCAAGAGACGGTCACATGTCCGTTGCAGACGTTTAGCATTTTCATCAGGACGGAAAAGTTGAACACTACCATCCTTAGTACGGTAAGCTTTCAAACCTTCAAAGGCTTGTTGACCATAGTGAAGACTTGGAGAAGACTCTGAAATATGCAAAGTTGCATCCTCTGTGAGCTCTCCTTGATCCCATTGTCCATTTTTAAAATGAGCAATATAGCGATAAGGTAATTTCATATAGGAGAAACCAAGGTTCTCCCAATCAATCGTTACTGTCATATTCCACTCCTTATTCTAAAAACCTATTTCTTATATTCTACACTTTTTTTCTAAAATAGCAAGTATATTTTGTAATTTTCAGAAAATTTCTTCAATAAAAAACCTAAGGTATCAATAGTAATTAATCCTATATGGAGATTGCATAAAAGGCTCAAATTATTCTTCTATCTCATTTAGTGAAATCTATTCAATAATTGAACTTATTTTTGACATACATAGAGCCCGTACATTAATATTAGTAACCTGTTTCGACAGAGATATGATAAAATGAACTAAAGATAGTACACAATGTGGTACAGTCATCTTATACCATATTCAATAGATTTACGTAAAAAAGTTCTTGCCTATTGTAAGCGAACAGGTAGTATAACAGAATTCCAAATCTCACGTAATACCATTATCTAAAAGAGAAAATAGGTGATCTAAACCATCAAGTAAAAGGAACAAAACCAAGAAAAGTTGATAGAGACAGACTTAAAAACTATCTTACCGACAATCCAGACGCTTATTTGACTGAAATAGCTTCTGAATTTGGCTGTCATCCAACTATAGCGTATTGAATCTAGAATAGCACATTACGGTTGCTAAAACATTTTTAGAAAAAATTGACTTTCTCAATCACTTTGTTCACATCTTATTTCAATCTACTATACTATCCACTATGCTCTCAAAGCTATAGGCTACACTCGAAAAAAAGAATCATACCTACTATGAACAAGCCCCAGAAAAGTAGCTTTATTTCTTATTCCTCCCCACTCACCTGAGTACAATCTTATTGAGAAAACCTGGGCTCATATCAAAAAGCACCTCAAAAAGGTATTACCAAGTTGTAATATCTTTTACGAGGCTGTTTGGTCCTATTCTTGTTTCAATCTGCTGTGTTTCTCATAAAAAACAAAAGGATTAAGAAAGTCATTTTCCTTAACCCTATAGTCCTTTAAGCTTGACGTTGTCCGAAATCTGCAATCATCTGATCCATTTCTTGTCGACTAGGAGTTGTCAGCATATAAAGGTAATCTCCTTGAAGTTCCGCAAAAGCCTCTGGCATGATTTTTTTAACCTTGAACTGCTGGCTGTATTTGGCAAGCAAGTCCTCCTCAGAATAGACATAATGAGCATTTGCACGACGGGATGTAGCTAAACAATATTGAGCTTCAAAGTCTGACGCTGGGAACTCTTCTCCTGCTACAATAGCAGCATATCCACGATAGAGATCCAAAGAGTGAGCAAAGTTATAAACATCAATAGTGAAACCACCCGCAGGGCGGTTATTGTACTCGATGGCAATATAATCATCCCCTTCACGGAAAAACTCGATATGGAAGAAACGTTCTTTCATACCAAATTCCTTGACAATCGCTTCCCCATACTTTCGCAGTTTAGGATCCATATCCTTGAGCACATAGTAGGAATTGTCCATCTTGTAAATCATGAGATCAAGCGGTGTATAGGCGTAATCAAAGGTTGTTGAGAAGACAATTTTACCATCCTTATCCACAAGACCATCAAAGGTACAAATTTCGCTAGAGGTGACAAATTTCTCAAAGAAATAAACAGTTGAATGATCCCACTCAGACTTGAAGTGATTGATATCGTCTTCTGTCTCAAGCTTAAAGGTTGCGGCTGCTCCGACTCCATTATCAGGCTTGGCAATCATTGGAAGACCGATTTCTTTCACAGCTTTATCAACATCTGCTTCCGTCTTGATAACAGCTCCAGGTACCACAGGGACACCTGCTTTTTTGAAAAGTTTCTTCATTTCAGACTTAAATTTAGTCTTTTTGAGATCCTCTGGTTTGGCACCAAAAACATTGAATTGTTCTCTGAGTGTTGCATCCAACTCAAGCCAGTATTCATTATGAGATTCGATGCGGTCGATAGGACCATGTTTATAAAAGAGAAAAGCAACTGCACGTTTGACTTCGTCTATGTTCTCAAGATTATCAACACGGAAATACTCGGTCAGGCTATTGCGCAAGGGCTCATCCAGTTGCTCGTAAGGTTCCTGACCAATTCCCAAGACGGTGATACCTTTATTGGCAAGTTCGATGGTAAACTGTTGAAAGTTTTGCGGATAGTAGGGAGAAATAACAAGGTAATTCATAGGTAACTCCTTTTATAAATAGAGATTTCCAAGGAAATAAGGCATTTGTTTGCGCCACCATTCCCAGTCGTGGGCGACATCGTGTCCCCATTCAGCAAACCAGGCTGGAATTTGTTTCTGGTCAAAGGCTTCTTTAAGCTTGTAGAAGGATGGCAAGCCATCTTGTTCCCAGGCACCGAGACCCGTACAAAGCACAATCTCTGCCTGACGATAACGGTCAATAAACCAGCCGTCGTTCTGGTTCCAGATATAATCTACTGGCGAGTTTTGGTAAATGGCATCGTCATTGTAGTAATCGCCGACAAAGAAACGTGCATCGTAAACACCACTAAGAGCAATCACCTTGGTAAAGACATCTGGATGTTGGAGAAAAAAGTTGACTGCATGGTAGGCGCCCATGGAGCAACCTGTCGTCATCATACCATCAAACCAACCTGTCTTATGCTTGATAAAAGGAATGGCCTCTTCAATCACATAACGTTCGTAGGCACGATGCATCTCCGCCTGGTCATGACCATGTTTCCAAGTGGCCAACCAACTCTCACTGTCTACACTGGATAGGGTAAAGAACTGAACACGGCCTTCCTCAATAAAGGAAGCACAAGCATCAATCATGCCAAAATCATAGTATTCATTGTGACTACCACCTGATGAAGCAAAGACCACAACTGGAATCCCAGCATGACCATAACGGTTAAGGTACATTTCACGGTTAAGATTGCCACTCCAGTGGCTAAGATGTTCAATATGCATATTTTCTCCTTTCTTACTTTACCAGTTTTCTGCAAAAAATCTCAGACAGTCTGGTAAATTCTCCGACCAAGGGATTTCACTATGGATGGCACCAGACTGAACTTTCAAAACAAGATTGCCCAAGTGTACTCCCCCTGCTATCAAATCATGGTAATAGCGAAGCGATGAGTCGATATAGGCTTGTTTGATATTGCCAGCCATCAAGGTCTTGTCTGTATCATCTGCTTCTTCTGTTCCAACATAGATAAAGATACGCTGGTCAGGCGATAGTTGCTGACGCTCGATATAGCGGTTAAAGGCTTCTTGGTGGAGCCAGTTGGCAGATGAAAAGACGCCCAAGCAACCAATTTGGTCTTGGTATTCCAAACCGATAAACTGGGTAATATTGCCTCCTAGTGAGGAACCAATCATAGCTGTATGCTGGCGGTCTGCTTTTGTACGATAAGTTTCATCGATAAAAGGCTTGACCACCTCCATGACAAACTCAGAATATTCCACACCCTTACCGCCAAACTGCTGCCCTGGGATAGGAGATTCTTGGAACTTCCAAGCCGCATACTCATTCATCCGCCCCATACCATCATTGTCAATGGCTACGACAATCATGCGACTGATATCAGGATTACGCTTAATAGCTGGTATAATCTTCCATGAATGACCAATGAAAGACTCCTTGCTATAAAAAACATTTTGCCCGTCATGAAAGTAAACAACAGGATAGGAACGATTCGTGTCTTTCTCATAATCTTTAGGCAGAAGAACACGTACACGGCGCTCCTTACCTGTATAAGGAACCTTGAGTTTGTGTTCTTTCATTTTTAGATAAAAGTAGGATTGATTCATTGTCAGAAAACTCTCTATATTCAAAATTTTATTTTATTATATCACAATTATAGAAAAAAAGTTAGTTTTGCTTCCATTTTTGGAATTAAAAACTAACTTTTTCATTTAATTTTCTAAATTCTTTTGGATTTTCTGATTATAGTAGACTATCAATCAAGTCATCGACTTCATCTTTTTCAGCTTGAGGTGTAATCTCAGTAATCATAATTCCAGCCACTGCTCGCTCAACTAAGCCTTCAACATCCATACGTGCTTCATACTGCTCTGCATTCTTAATCTTAGGATTAGTCTTTGGGCGATCTGGTGCAAAAATCGTACAACAGTCTTCAAACGGTTGGATTGAAATGTCAAAGGTATCGATTTCCTGGGCGATGTCAATGATTTCCAACTTGTCCATGGTAACCACAGGACGAATGATGGGAGTGTTGGTCACAGCGTTAATAGCCTGCATACTTTCAAGAGTTTGACTGGCTACTTGACCAAGACTTTCCCCATTGATGATAACTAAACCATTTCGTACCTCACGAATACGGTCAGTAATCCGCATCATAAAGCGACGAGTCAAGGTCATGAGATAGGCTTCTGGCGCCTTGGCCTTGATTTCCTCTTGAATCTCTGTAAAGGGAACTTCGATAAACTGGATATTTCCACCAAACTTGGTTAATTTCCGGGTCAAATCTTGGGCTTTTTTAAGAGCACCAGGACTCGTGTAAGGTGGGCTGGCAAAATGAACTGCCTCAATATCTACCCCACGCTTAAGCGCTAGATAACCAGCTACAGGTGAATCAATCCCTCCCGACAACATAAGCATCCCTTTACCTGAAGTTCCAACTGGCAAACCACCGGCCCCACGAATAGTTTCATAAGAAAGGTAGGCTGCCTCTTCTCGAATCTCCACTTGGAGATTGATATCAGGATTTTTCATTTGAGCTTGCACATTTGGAATGGCTTCAAAAACAGCTCCTCCAAGCGTTTGGTTGAGTTCACGACTATCAAGTTCAAAGGTGTGGTCGCTACGCTTGCTAGAGATTTTAAAGGTCATGCCTTCCTTGTAGATGTCCTGCATAATCTCTTGAACAGAAGACTTCAGAACTTCTACAGACTTTTCAACCTTATAAACAGGAGAAAAATTTTGAATTCCAAAAACTTGTTTGAGTGATTCTGCTACTGCTGTGTAATCTGCTCCGTTGAGATAAGCATGGGCACGGTCGCGATCCGCCGTTACCTTAACTTGGGGATAGATTGACAAAACGTCTGAAATATTTTTGCGAAGTTTATTGATGAAACGCATACGGTTTTTACCCTTGGTTGACAGCTCTCCGTAGCGAATCATAATTTCTGAATACTGCATGAATGCTCCTATCTTACTTTTCTAGTTTGGTTGTAAATTAATTTTAACTTGGTCAAAAACTGCTCGACCTGACTCATATCATTTTCAAGGTCTAGGCTTAAACGCACGGCTGACTGGGCCTTATCCTTGTCCACTCCCATGGCAATCAAGGTACCTGCAGGTTTCCCAGCCTTGGACGAACAAGCAGAGGTCGTTGAGATGAAAATATCATAGTCTTCAAAGGCGTGAACGATGACTTCACCACGAACACCCTTGATTCCAAAAGTCAGGATATGAGGGGCAAAGTCTTCCTCATCTGAAAATATAAATATATCTGGATAATCTAAAAGTGCTTGACGAATCACTGCCTTCATCTGTCCTGTCTTACTACTAAAGATATCTAGCTTTTCCATAGACAAACGGAGGGCCTTGGCTGTCGCTGCAATCCCTGCAACATTTTCAGTTGTCGAACGATAGTCGCGCTCCTGACCACCACCTGTTAAAAGAGGTGTAATCTTCTTGCCAGACTTGATATAGACAAATCCAACCCCTCGAACTCCGTGAAACTTGTGACTAGAGAAAGTTGCAAAATCCACTCGTTCTGTCAAATATTTTTCAGTAGGAATCTTGGCAAGTGCCTGAACCGCATCAACGTGGAAGGAAATAGTCGGCTTGTCTGCTAACAGTTCTGAAATAGCCTCAATGGGCTGAACAGAGCCGATTTCATTGTTAACTGCCATGATGGAAACGAGGGTCGTATCTGGTCGTATCATATCTGCTAGCGCCTCAACATCTACAAATCCTTTCTCATCTACTGGAGCAAAATCCACTTCAAAACCTTGAGATTTCAACCAAAGAGCTGATTCCTTGACTGCTGGATGTTCAATGGCTGATACGATGATGTGCTTGCCAAACTGGGCTTTTTCAAAGGCCACACCCTTGATAACCCAGTTATCACCTTCTGTTCCACCAGATGTAAAGAAGATTTCATCACTTTTCTTACCGATTAAATCTGCAATCTGTTGACGGGAAGCATCTAAAATTCGTGTTGCCTGGTCTCCCAAACGATGGAGACTAGATGGATTTCCTAAAATTTTTGAAGCGACCTGCATATAAGTTTCAAGTGCTTCAGGATAGGGCTTGGTCGTCGCCGAATTATCAAAGTAAATCATGTTTTCTCACGCTTTCTAAAATCACTTCTTCTATTGTATCATGAAACGGAGCCTGCGACAAGAAAGGGCAATTCCTCTTTTTTTAAGATTTTTTTAAAGAATTGCGGTATAATAAATTTTAATTAAAGGAGAGAATGTATGTCTAATTATCGTAGAACTTCAAAACCAAAAACAGAACACATCAAAAAAGGCTTCACGGTCTTTCAAAAAACCGTTGCTACTATCGGTAGTATCCTTGGCTTGATTACTGCGACTATCACGATTATGAACGCCTTGGATAATAACAAAAATACTAAAAAAGAACCTACGACAAGCCAGACGACAACCATTGTCAAAGAAATCCAAAAGGAAGCCCCTAAGGAAAACACCAGTCCCAATAAGGAAAATAATACTAGTCAAGAAAAAGCACAACAAGAAGAAACGCCAAAATCTAGCGTCAAGGAAGATAAAAAAGAAGAGCAGAAAACAGCAACTCAGGATTCTTCTACTCCTACTCCAAGTAAACCTGCCACTGCTAGTGAAAAACAGTCCAATAATACTCCAACTTCAGAAAATAAAAGCAATCCTCAGTAAGCACATGATCTAAGAAAAAATCAACTCAAAAATAAAACTGCGCAGTAACTTCTGTCTTGACCACAATCAAGCTAAAGAGAGACTGTGTTTTTGTATAATTGATGTTTTAGATGCTAGATTCTTGACCAATTTTGTGAGATTCATACTCATAAAGATGAATCCTAGCGATGTTATGACAGTTTATTTATTTCTAACATAAACTCTGCACATGCCAAAAATACTCTCTCATCTGCCCCAAAAGGGAAAACATCCATTTTCTGTTTGACATAAATTCAAAAGCCTTCTTCACGCAGAAGTTAGTAACCCTTTTACATCTGACATAAATAACCTAGTTCAACCACTTCATAGGCATTACTTCCTGTTTTATTCTTATTTCATACTCTTCGAAAATCTCTTCAAACCACGTCAGCATCACCTTACCGTAGATATGGTTACTGACTTCGTCAGTTTTATCTGCAACCTCAAAGTTGTACTTTGAGCAACCTGCGGCTAGCTTCCTAGTTTGCTCTTTGATTTTCATTGGGTATCAATTATAAACCATGGCATAATAAAACGAGCATATCCAACTGATACATCGCTCGTTTTTTTGATATTTTAGAGGTGATTTTTTGCTCAACCTCTTTTTTTACTAAAAATTAAAGAACTCCATCGCCTGTTTAAACAGTAAATCCGTGTACTCTGGGTCTTCTTGGGCAATGGTAACCTGCTCTTGAATCATTTCCAAGTCATCTGTTATCATGCCATCAGCTCCTAACTGAACAGATTTATCAAAGGACTCTGAACTATTGATGGTCCACACGTACAATTTCTGATCGGTATTCCAAAGCTTGTTGACAAAATTTTCATCTAAAGTTGAATACTCCATGGTGTAACCTGTGGCTTTTGTTCTTGGAAAAATACTATTATAAGGCAGGATGAAATAGACGGGAATTTGAGTATCGTAGGCTAAAACCTGATCAATCACATGGTAGTCTAAAGATTGCATTTGGTGACCATTCTGCTTAAGAACCGTGCCATATTTTTCCATAAAGCGTTTCATCATATCTGGGCTATCTTTTCGACTGGTTTTAATCTCAATAAGAAGTTTCTGATGCAATTCATTGGCTTTATTGAGATAGTCATCAAAACTAGACACCTTGCTATGATAACCATTTTCTGAAATATCAAGTTTGGTTAATTCTTTCAAAGTTAGATCCTGAGGATTGGCATTAACACCTGTCAAATTTTTGATATTGGCATCATGCATCATGACAAACTGGCCATCTTTTGTTTCCTGAACATCTGTCTCAACGAAATCTGGAGATAACTGAGCGGTTTTTTCTAGTGATTGGACGGTATTTTGAACACCATTTTTATCTGAAACACCGCGATGAGAGATAATTAAAGGTTTATGTGAAACTGGAGCTTCTAAATAAACATAACCCTCAAGAGCGAAAAAGATACAAGCACAGCCCATCACTCCCCATCTCATCCAGTGGTCTTTCTTTCTCCTTGGTGTGATTTCTAGTTCTTCTCCCGTTAAGAAGGAAACAAACTTAATGAGAAAGTAAGTCAAGGCCATATAGTGGAAATTCTTAATCAAGACAAAATTAATGATTCCTAATACAAGAGATTCCTTATGGGTCAGACCATCCATCAGTACCTGACTTGCTAAGATTGGAATGAGGAGAAGAATGAAAAATAGATACGTTTTGACGATAATCCAGAGCAAGTTCCAAATATAAAACCAAGATTGCCTTTTCGTCTTCTCTAGACTGTATCTGACTGCTTCTTTGACTGTTTTTTTCTCAAATAAAAGCTGGGGTAGGGCAAACATCAAACGTATTGAAATGTAAAACAGCAACAAGGCTAGAACAGTGATTACCAAACCGACCAACCAGTACTTATCTTCTACATAGGCTACTATGAATTCCGGAATGACAATTTTATTAAGGTAATAAATCTTTAAAATCTTTCGAATCAATGGAAAGAGCATCATGACATAAAAGAAGATAAAGGCCATTTTGGAAATCGTCACTTGCCTCATAAACAAGAAACTTTGGCGAAAGACCTTGCGACTGTACTCCAGCAAGGTTCTCTTTTCATGATAGAGGAGGTGTCGAGCTCCGATAAAGAGAAGTCCTATCTGGTAATAGGCAATCAGTAAATTAGCAATTACCAAAACAAATAAAGCAAGACTAACAAAAGGAGAACCCTTTATAATAGCAAAAATATTGTTGTAGGAAAGAAAGAGATAACCTGTCTGACGGAGTAAAAGTCCAGCAATCCAAGAATTAAGTGGTAACCAGACAAACTCAATCATCAGGAATATCAAGAAAAAGAGAAAGAGAATTTTATCTAGATTAAAGTAGATTTTCCTAAAACCTAGATTTTTAGGTTTTTCAGGTTTCATAGGCACTCCTAGTCAAATAATTGAGACAAGTCCAAGCCACCAAAAGGATTGTTTGATAGGCTACTTTCTGTCTCTAACAATTCTCTAGCTTGATCCGACTCTAGAAAGGACTCGTAAACACGCGCCGTCATTCGAGCATCCTCCAAGCTATTATGGGACTGTCCTTGAAATCCGAGAAATGAGGCAACGGTCTGCAATTTGAGATTGGCAATACCATGTAAATCCGAACTCCGACGTTCAAATGCTTCATCATACAAATCCACCTTATATTGCAGGCTGTAGTCTAAACTATGCTCTGCTAGAATAGGCAAATCACTTTTAGCAGCATTGTAACCTACCATTGGCAAAGAACCCACAAACTCTTGGAATGCTTTTATAACTTCCTCTACTGGTGGAGCATCTTTTAAGGTTTCAGCTGTAATTCCAGTCAATCCATTGATAAAACTTTTTAGAGGCACACTAGTATGGACATAGGAATCATAGGCATCGATTTCCTGACCATCTTTAAAACGCACTGCCGATACTTGAATCAAGTGTGTTTGTCCTTCATGCTGATTAAATTCTAAATCAAAAGCAATGTAATCTTCTAATCGTTCCATTCTTTACCTCTCCTATACTGTTATTTTAATTGAGCAACTATACTATTTAGAAACAAAAGAAGCCATCAGGTTAGCATGTAACCTAAACAGCTCCTTGATTATCCTCCAAATAAACGAGCAAAAAAGCCTTTCTTAGTGGATTGGACTTCTTCTTTTGCTTGGTCCAGCTCTAGCTTAAGATTTTCTTGATCCTTCATGGCTTGAAGGGTCAATTGTTGCTGCTGATCCAGTTGTTTGTCTTTCTCAGCAATCTGACGGTCTTTGATACGCATCTGCTCGTCTTTTTCTGATAACTGACGATCCTTGGCCTTTAATTGTTCATAGAGACGCAGAATTTCTGCATTCTTCTCATCAACTAGAATCTCCATCAGTTCACGTTGCTTGACATCTTCACTGACAGGCTCATCTTCAAAAATCGTTTTTTTATAGATTTCTTCTAGCTTAATCAAGCCACTTCTGGTAACGACTGTTACCCCTTTGTCATTTTTATCTGTGTCTTCTTCTGGTAATTCTTTGACACGGTTATTGATTGCTTGACGAGATAATCCTAAAACCTCTGCAATCTCACTGACGGTCATTTCAATACTCATAATATCCTCTGAAACGTTTTCTAGCTTTTCTTTACTTAAATCTTATCATAAGCTAGAAAAACTGTCAAATTTTCGCTTAATCTAAGGCCTTCAAAAAGGTTAATAAGACTTGGGCAGAGCGACGTCCAGCTTCGATAATAAACTCATCAAAAGAGATGTTTGCTTCATGGTTGGCATTGTCACTCATAGCTCGGATAACTAAGACTGGAAGATTAAGAGCATGCGCTGCCTGAGCAATAGCTGCCCCCTCCATCTCAACGGCTAAAACTTCTGGAAAATGGGACTTAATCGCTTCTATCTTGTCATTTCCTGCGACAAAACTATCTCCTGTAGCAATCAAACCAAGATGCCAGTTCTGGTCCAATTGAGATAAACTCTCTTGGATTTGAGCAACAAAGGTTTTATCTGATTCGAAATAAAGCGGTTGTTGCGCCATTTGCCCATAGGCATAACCAAAAGCTGTGACATCCACGTCATGATAGGCTAATTTGTCAGCAATCACAACATCCCCAACAGCGATACCTTCTGCGACGGCCCCAGCTGATCCTGTGTTAATAAAAGCATCCACTTGGAAATGATCAGCCAAAATCGCCACACTCATAGCAGACATGACCTTACCAATTCCACTTTCTACAAGAACGACTTCATGAGAGGCAATGCTTCCTATGTGATAGGTATTCCCCAAAACAACTTGCTCTTGGGCATTGTCTAAATGCTGGACCAGATAAGCCAGTTCTTCTGGCATAGCCGCAATAATTCCTATTTTCATTTCAATTCCTTTTCTATTACAAAAGTTTCATTGCTAAGACAAGCAAAATTAAGAGAAAGATGACTGCAAATAAGATTTTATTCAGTTTAGAATTGAAAACATTTCTCTTGGTATTTTCAATGCGACGGCTTTTATGAATAGACGGTTCGACCTGAATCTTCAAGGTTTCCTGGCTAAAACCATGTTCCTTAGGATTGGCATAACCAAAACGGGAAGAAGAGGTTGGTAAAATCTTGGTCTCCTCATCATCTAGCAAAGGGGGACCTGAAATTTTTTCGCCTCTATTAGCTCTTTCAATCATTTCATCCGTTAATAAAGGTTTACCCATACTGACCTCCTCTATTTTTTGTGCAATTCCCAATACTGTATAGCCATAATTGTCTTGGCATCACAAATATGACCTGATTGGATCAATTCCTTAGTTTCTTCTAAGCTCACTTCAAGAACTTCCAAGGTCTCATCTTCATCCTGTGGACGCGGATTTTTCACCTTTGTCAAGTCGCTCGCTAGGTATAGTTTTAACTTTTCATTACAAAAGCCAATGGCTGAGTAAAAGTCGTACAAGAGTTCTAATTTCCCTGTATAGGCTGTTTCTTCCTCTAATTCACGCAGAGCTGCTGCAACAGGGTCTGTATTTTCTCCTACTTCCAGTTTTCCAGCTGGAATTTCGTAAGAGACAGCCTCAATAGCTTTACGGTACTGCTTGACCAAGATGAGTTTTTGCTCATCGGTTACGGCTAAAACACAGACAGCTCCATTGTGGAAAATCAAATCACGTTGGGCAGTTCCCTTGCCTTCTGGTAATTCAACCTGATCTTGGACCAGTTTAAAAATTGGTCCTTGATAGATTTCTTTTCGACTAAGCGTTTTTTCTTCAAATTCCATGACAGACTCCTACTGATTATTAGGATGATGAGGAAGGCGTGTCGCATATTCATCTTTGTTGACCTGACGACCACGACCAATCGCAATCGCATCCGCTGGCACGTCTTTGGTAATAGTTGAACCAGCACCAACGAGAGAATTGTCACCTAACTCAACTGGCGCAATAATGGTTGAATTTGAACCAACAAAGACATTGTTGCCAATGACTGTCTTGTATTTGTTTTTGCCATCATAGTTGACTGTAATAGTTCCTGCACCGAAATTAACCTTGCTACCCACTTCACAGTTCCCGATATAAGTCAAATGACCAGCCTTGGTATTCTCTCCGATAGAAGAGCCTTTCACCTCAACAAAGTTTCCAATATGGACTTGGGCAGCTAGACTTGAACCTGGACGAATGTGGGCATAAGGGCCGACTGTCACGCCGTCAGCAACAGTACTTTCTTCAATCATAGAGTTAGTAATAACAGCTCCTGCTCCGATAGTGCTGTCCACTACATACGTTCCATTTGTCAAAACAGTCTCAGCACCAATTTTCGTTTGCCCTTTCAAGGTAACGTTAGCTTCGATTTGAACTTCGGGCGCAATCTCAACGTCAATATCAATATAAGTTGCTTCTGAATTGACAAAGCTAACACCATTGACCATGTGTTGATGATTGATGCGACGACGCATAACTGACTCAGCTGTCGCAAGTGCCACACGGTCATTTACCCCAAGACTTTCATCAAAATCTTTCAAAGTATAAGCACCAACTTTTTCACCAGCTTCACGGAAAATGCCAATGACATCTGTAATATAGTATTCACCTTGAGCATTGTTGGTATTGATATTTTTCAAAGCCTCAAACAAACGCTCGTTGTCAAAAACATATGTTCCAGTGTTGATTTCCTTGATTTGCTTTTCAAAATCTGTAGCATCCTTCTGCTCAACAATGCGAAGAACCTCAGCATTCTCATTACGAACAATTCGTCCATAGCCAAAAGGATTATCTGTTTCAGCAGTCAAGATAGTGGCCACATTTTTATGATTGATGTGGAAATCAATCAAGTTTTTCAAGCTTTCACCTGTGATTAAAGGAGTATCCCCTGCAATGACCAAGGTGTGACCTGACAAACCTTCTAGGATAGGCTCTGTCATCATAACTGCATGGCCAGTCCCTAACTGTTCAGCTTGAGTCACAAATTCTGTCTGTCCAGCCAAGACCTGCTCAACCAATTCTGCCTTGTGTCCTACAACTGTTACTGTCTTTTCAGGTTGGATAGCTCCCACACTACGGAAAACATGTTCCAGCATAGAAATACCCGCAACCTTGTGCAACACTTTTGGCAAATCAGATTTCATGCGAGTCCCTTTACCCGCTGCTAAAATAATGGCATAATTTGACATAATCTTCTCTTTTCTCTAGAAATTCCCTTTTATTATACCATATTTCAAATCATTCCGCTCCCTTGAATGAAAAAATACTCCAAAGTCCTTTCCTTAACCCATTTTTTGAGTATTTTTTTTTGATTTTTTTTCATTTTTAAGGTAAAATTATGAGATATGAGAAAGAAAATTAATCCGCTTATTTTATTTGGTTTTTTGGGGATTATGATTTTCATTTTAATCCTGAATCGCCCTCGTTTTGAGGACCATCCTGTAAAAACAAAGTCAAATATAGCGCAAGTAGAAACACAAGCGCTACACAATATAGATAAACCAGTAATTGATGTTTCTGGTTGGCAGCGTCCTGAGGAAATTAATTATGATACTCTGTCCCAAAACATTTCTGGAGCTATTGTTCGCGTCCATAGTGGCGCTCAAACGTCCAAAGAGAACGATGCTGCCTTTGTTAATGGGGTAGATAAAGCCTTTAAAACCCATATCACGGAGTTTCAAAAACGAAATGTCCCAGTTGGTGTCTATGCTTATTTAGCTGGAAAAAGTGTCCAAGAAATGGAAAAGGCTGCTGAAGTTTTTTATAACGCCTCTTCACCATACAGCCCTAGTTATTATTGGCTAGACGTAGAAGAAAAAACCATGTCCAATATGAACGAGGGTGTTGAAGCCTTTCGAGCAAAGCTAGAATCACTTGGTGCAAAAAATATCGGCATCTACGTTGGGGTCTACTTCATGGAAGAACACAGTATTGATACAGACAAGTTTACCTCTGTTTGGATTCCTTCATACGGTTCAAATACTGGATTTTTCGAAAGCAAACCTAATACGGACTTAGATTACGACATCCACCAGTACACTTCTAAAGGAAAAATTGCTGGCTTTGACCACGATTTAGATATCAACGTCATTTCTTCCTTAAAAAACAAAGAAGAAACCTTTAGAAAACTCTTTTTAAAACCTTAAAAGCATTTGTTTAGCATTTGCTTTTTCTTTTTGTGTTTGATTGTGATACAATATAGTAAGGATTTTTTGAAATAGAAATAGTTGGAGGAAAAATATGCTCTCATGGTTAGCACGCCTTATTAAAGGGATTGTAATTGCTCTTGGATTTATCCTACCGGGAATTTCCGGAGGGGTTCTAGCAGCAATCTTAGGAATTTACGAACGGATGATTGGCTTTCTGGCCCACCCCTTTAAGGACTTTAAAGAAAATGTTTTGTACTTTATTCCAGTTGCCATCGGTATGCTTCTGGGAATTGGCTTATTTTCTTACCCGATTGGATACTTGCTTGAAAATTATCAGGTCTTTGTCTTATGGAGCTTTGCGGGTGCCATTATTGGTACAGTTCCTAGTCTCCTCAAGGAATCAACTCGAGAATCTGACCGAGACAAGATTGATTTAGCTTGGTTCTGGACAACCTTTATCATTTCTGGACTAGGTCTCTATGCCTTAAATTTTGTTGTTGGAACCTTAAGTGCCAGCTTTCTTAATTTCGTCTTAGCAGGTGCACTGCTGGCTCTTGGCGTATTGGTGCCTGGTCTCAGTCCATCAAATCTACTTTTGATTTTGGGCCTCTATGCTCCTATGTTGACTGGTTTTAAAACCTTTGATCTCTTGGGAACCTTCTTCCCGATTGGAATCGGGGCAGGTGGAACTCTCATTATTTTTTCAAAATTGATGGATTATGCCTTAAACAACTATCACTCACGCGTCTATCATTTCATCATCGGAATCGTCTTATCAAGCACCCTTTTGATCTTGATTCCAAATGCAGGAAACGCTGAGAGTATCCAATACACAGGCCTTTCACTTGTTGGGTATGTCATCATCGCCTTCTTCTTTGCACTGGGAATCTGGCTTGGTATTTGGATGAGCCAATTGGAGGATAAGTATAAATAATGGCAAAAAAAGTTAAAGTCAAAAAAACATTAGTAGAACAAATCCTGTCTAAAGCAGGTATCCAACATCAGGGGATTCAAATCAATGCCCTGGAAGGAGAGCTTCCTCAAGGTTATGAACGAGATCAGATTTTCAAAACCTTGGCTCTTTTGGGAGATAAAACAGGACCGATTATCGGAATTGTCCCTATCACTCAACACTTGTCTGAAAAGAAACTAGCCAAAATTTCTGGCAATAAAAAAGTGAGCATGATTCCACAAAAGGACTTGGAAAAAACAACTGGCTACATTCATGGAGCCAATAATCCTGTCGGCATTCGTCAGAAACACAATTACCCCATTTTTATCGATAAGATCGCCCTAGACTTGGATCAAATGATTGTCTCTGCTGGTGAAGTTGGTCACAGCATTATCGTCGCACCACAAGACTTGGCTAGCTTTGTAAAGGCTGACTTTGCAGATATTTTGGAGGACAGCAAGTAATGAAACTCTACTTTGTCCGCCACGGTCGTACCGTCTGGAACCAAGAAGGACGCTTTCAAGGTGCTAGTGGTGATTCTCCCCTTCTTCCTGAATCCATTGACACCCTAAAACGACTTGGCCAGTATCTCAAGGATATTCCTTTTGATCAGATTTATTCAAGTGATTTACCCCGAGCGGTTAAATCTGCGAAGATTATCCAAAGTCAACTCCAGACACCCTGTCCTTTAGAAAGTGTTCCTAACCTCCGTGAATGGCAGCTGGGGAAATTAGAAGGTTTGAAAATCGCAACTTTGGAAGCTATTTACCCGCAACAAATCCAGGCTTTCCGTTCAAATCTTGCTAAGTTTGACACTCAAATGTTCGGAGCCGAATCCCTCTATAGCACAACCCAACGGACCATCCAATTTATCAAATCACTTAAAGATAGTCCGGTTGAACGTATTCTAATTGTCGGCCACGGCGCTAATCTTACTGCCAGTCTTCGTACTCTTCTAGGTTATAAAGAGCCTCTTCTTCGTAAAGATGGTGGTCTAGCAAATGCCAGCCTGACAATTTTAGAAACCCATGATTTTGAAACATTCACTCTTGATACGTGGAATGATACTTCCTATCAATAACAGAACTTGATTTTATCGTCAAGTTCTTTTTAGTTTTGAAAGATTATCCGTGAATTTCTTGGTTATTTATGATAAAATGGGAGTATCGCAAAAAATGACTCATCGTATTCAATTTTGAGTAAAACTAGGAGGATCCCATGTCAACAGAACATATGGAAGAACTAAATGACCAGCAGATCGTTCGCCGTGAAAAAATGGCTGCGCTCCGTGAACAAGGAATCGATCCCTTTGGAAAACGCTTTGAACGTACTGCAAATTCACAAGAATTAAAAGATAAATATGCTGACCTCGATAAAGAACAATTACATGATAAAAACGAAACAGCTACTATCGCAGGACGCTTGGTAACCAAACGTGGTAAAGGTAAAGTTGGATTTGCCCACCTTCAAGACCGCGAAGGTCAAATCCAAATCTACGTTCGTAAAGATGCTGTCGGCGAAGAAAACTACGAAATCTTCAAAAAAGCAGACCTTGGTGACTTCCTTGGTGTCGAAGGCGAAGTGATGCGTACAGATATGGGAGAACTCTCTATCAAGGCTACTCACATCACACACTTGTCTAAGGCTCTTCGTCCTTTACCAGAGAAATTCCATGGTTTGACAGACGTTGAAACAATTTACCGTAAACGTTACCTTGACTTGATTTCTAACCGTGAGAGCTTCGAACGCTTTGTCACTCGTTCAAAAATCATCTCTGAAATTCGTCGTTACCTTGACCAAAAAGGATTCCTTGAAGTGGAGACACCTGTTCTTCACAACGAAGCTGGTGGTGCTGCTGCCCGTCCATTTATCACTCACCACAATGCCCAAAACATTGACATGGTCCTTCGTATCGCAACTGAGCTTCACTTAAAACGCCTTATCGTCGGTGGTATGGAACGCGTCTATGAAATTGGCCGTATCTTCCGTAACGAAGGAATGGACGCTACTCATAACCCTGAGTTCACTTCTATCGAAGTTTACCAAGCTTATGCAGACTTCCAAGATATCATGGACTTGACTGAAGGCATTATCCAACACGCTGCTAAATCAGTTAAAGGTGATGGTCCAGTCAACTATCAAGGTACTGAAATCAAGATTAACGAACCATTTAAACGTGTTCACATGGTGGATGCTATTAAAGAAATTACTGGTGTCGATTTCTGGCAAGATATGACTTTCGAGGAAGCCAAAGCTATTGCTGCTGAGAAGAAAGTTCCAGTTGAGAAACACTACACTGAAGTTGGTCACATTATCAATGCCTTCTTTGAAGAGTTTGTTGAAGAAACCTTGATCCAACCAACCTTTGTCTATGGACATCCAGTAGCTGTATCTCCACTCGCTAAGAAGAATCCTGAAGACCAACGCTTTACTGACCGTTTCGAGCTCTTCATCATGACTAAGGAGTACGGTAATGCCTTTACTGAGCTCAACGATCCAATCGACCAACTTAGTCGCTTTGAAGCCCAAGCTAAAGCTAAAGAACTTGGTGACGATGAAGCAACAGGTATCGATTATGACTACATCGAGGCTCTTGAATACGGTATGCCACCAACAGGTGGTTTGGGAATCGGTATCGACCGTCTCTGCATGCTTCTCACTGATACAACTACTATCCGTGATGTATTGCTCTTCCCAACAATGAAATAATACTCTTCGAAAATCTC
>NZ_AICU01000078.1:0-694 GCF_000257865.1 Streptococcus mitis SK575
AATTGTCTTGCCTGCTGGGGTGACGACTGGGTTGCCAACGTGTTCTGTGATATGACCGTCCTTTGAATCTACATCGTAAGTGGTTGTAGTAACTGTTTTACCCTTAGCTCCTTCAACGCGTTCATTAGGTGTGTCAACTTCTCTTTCACCATCTCTGACATACTCAACTTCTGGTTCAATCGGGGTTTCTACGACTTTGGATTTGGCACCAACTTTAACGACTTTTGGTACCATTTCTGTTCTACTAACGACCGGTGTTTCATCCGTTACCGTACCATTAGTTTCATTAACAAGTGTTGATGTTGTTGTTACTATCTTACCTTCAGATCCATTATTGGTAACCGTATTAGTTCCTACATCTTTGGTTTTATCTGCTTCATACCGTGTTGTTATCGGAATTATTTTGGTTACGACTTTGGATTTGACGCCATTTGGACTGGCAATGTCTTTCCTTACTGTAGGAGTAAGAGCACCTGTGCTTGCATTCACTTCGTAAGTGGTAGTCTTCTTAACAATATTATCGCCTTCTTTAAGGTATTCAACCTCATCTTTAGCTGGGACCTTGACCACTGTCGGTTTTGATGGGACTACTACTGCCGGTTCTTCATGTGGAATGAGGCTGCCATCTGTCGAATTCACAGCATAAGTGGTAGTTACTGTTTTAGTTCCTGGAGTACCAGCTACTGTGATTTTA